>CALEQS010000122.1 GCA_937907975.1 uncultured Clostridia bacterium
GATCTGGCTGTTTTCATAGGTGGTGTAGTAATAAATGCCCTTGTCGGTGTTGCAGCAGGATGTGTAGATGGTGATCTCGTACTGGCCGTTCCCCATGTGCACACAGCCTCTCTGCTGGGCGACGGAGCCGAGAATGTGAAAGAACTGACTGACGCTCTCGCTCTCACTTTTGCCAGAGATGGAGTGCAGCTTCGCAAAGGCGCAGCGCACAAAGCGGGAGGCGGAGGACAGGTCGCCGGGCATCCCCATCATGCCCATACCGCGGCTGTAGGCGTTCAGCTCCAGCTCCGGCGCGAAGTGGTTTTCTGCGGGCTCAGTGCTCAGGTGCAGATAGTTGTTCAGATTGAAGAGCTGAAAGTCAAAGGGCGGATTGTTGGTCATGACGCCCACCGGGTCGTCATAGATGTGCAGACCGTCGGCCATAGGCTCCATGACAATGCTCTCCTCCCGGTCAGAGATCATCCAGTGCAGGGGAGAGGTGGGAAACTGGGTGCTGAAGGGCGTGTCTGCCACATTGAGCCGTGCCAGTTTTTCCCGCGCCTCGGCAATGCTGGCACATTGGCCCAGCAGCCACGGGATGAGTTCGAAGGAGCAGACATTGTCTACGCCGTCCTTGAGGGGATGATAGACCGCATTGCCTGGGAAATTCAGCCCGGCCATGCTCAGTCCTTTTTCATTGGTGGCCTCGTAATAGAGTGGGTAGTTTTCCGCCACCGTCGCCATGCCGATGAGGGCGTAGTGGTGATCCAGCGGCTGGACATGGCGGAAGTGGAAGGGAAAATTGCGGGGCGTGATGGTCACTTCCTCTGCGTAGGAAAATTCGTAGTCCAGCGTTCGGCCAAAGTAGTGGTCGCGGGTGCAGTAAGTCACTGCAGTACACATAGGGGCATCCTCCTTTTTTAATGTCATTTGTGTCAGTATCTGCGCCGCCGTGCGGGCGCATACAAAAAAATTGCTTGGTTGCTTTAACAACGGTCATCTTGTCCATATTATATTACAATCAGCCTGTAAAGAAAAGCCGCTCACGCGGCATCGAAATTCTGGAGGAGATCAAATGAGTCACGATATGTTTTGCTTTCAGTGTGAACAGACCTCGTCCTGTGCCGGATGCACCGGCAGGGTGGGCGTCTGCGGCAAGAGCGCGGAGGTCGCCAATCTGCAGGATGAACTGACCGGAAAGCTGATCGGCCTGGCCCGGGCTTCGGACGGCAATGAGGCGGTGAATGAAGGGACTTGGGAACTGCTCATTGAGAGCTTGTTTGCAACCCTGACCAATGTCAATTTTGATGCCGCGGTGATCCGCACGCTCATTGACCGGGTCGAGAAGGAGAAAAAACGCCTGAAACCGGGCTGTACGTTCTGCGCCGATCCCTGCGGCCGCACCGGGGATTTTAATATGGCGGAACTCTGGGGCGCGGACGAGGACATCCGCAGTCTGAAATCTCTGATCCTCTTTGGCGTCCGGGGCATGGCGGCCTATGCCTGCCATGCCATGGTGCTGGGCTATACGGACGAGGCGATCAACTGGTTCTTTGCCAAGGCACTCTTCTGCGTGGGTGAGGACTGGGGAATGGACGACCTTCTGCCCGTGGTGCTGGAGGTGGGCGAAAAGAACCTCGCCTGTATGGCTCTGCTGGACAAAGCCAACACCGAGACCTTCGGCACGCCCCGGCCCACTGAGGTGCCCCTCGAGGTGGAGAAAGGCCCGTTTATCGTCATTTCCGGCCATGATCTGCTGGATCTGAAGCATCTGCTGGAGCAGACGGCGGGGAAGGGCATCAATGTCTATACCCACGGCGAAATGCTGCCCGCGCACGGCTATCCGGAGCTGAAGAAGTACCCGCATTTGAAGGGTAATTTCGGCACGGCATGGCAGAACCAGCAGAGGGAGTTTGACGCCATTCCCGCCCCGATCCTGTTCACCACCAACTGTTTGATGCCCCCGAAGCCCAGTTATGCTGACCGGGTATTCACAACCGCGGCGGTGGGCTATCCAGAAATGGTCCATGTGGAGCGTGATTTTACACCGGTCATCGAAAAGGCATTGGAGCTGGGCGGTTACGAGTCTGACCGTACCTTTACCGGCATCAACGGTGGCACCAGCGTCACCACCGGCTTTGGCCATGGGGCGGTGCTGAGCGCAGCCGATCAGGTGATCGACGCGGTCAAGGCGGGGAGGATCCGCCACTTCTTCCTCGTGGGTGGCTGTGACGGTGCCCGGCCGGGACGCAACTATTACACCGAGTTCGTCAAGGCTGCACCCAAAGATACCGTCATTCTGACACTGGCCTGCGGCAAATACCGATTCAATGACCTGGATCTTGGCACCATCGGCGGCCTGCCCCGGCTGATGGATATTGGTCAGTGCAACGACGCTTACGGTGCCATTCAGATCGCGCTGGCGCTGGCAGATGCCTTCCACTGCACGGTCAACGAGCTGCCGCTGTCTATGGTGCTCTCCTGGTACGAGCAGAAGGCGGTGTGCATCCTGCTGACCCTGCTCCACCTTGGCATCCAGAATATCCGCCTCGGTCCGACTCTGCCCGCCTTTATCAGCCCCAATGTGCTCGCTTATCTGTCGGAGCATTATCACATCGCTCCCATCACCACCCCGGAGGAGGATCTGAAAGCACTGCTTAAATAATTGTGTAAAACAACAAATATAGCTGCGATTTTTGTGCTTTAAAACTATCTGTGCTTGTTTTTTCATGCTATAATAAAATCATAAATTGTTTGGAAAACCCATAGGAGGAATTTATGATGAAACAACTTGAAAATAAAATCGCGATCGTCACCGGCGGCACCCGCGGCATTGGCTTCAGCACAGTAGGGGCCTTTTTGAAGGAAGGAGCCACAGTGATCCTCTGCGGCTCCCGCCCGGAGAGCGCCGAGAAGGCCGTTGAAGCGCTGAAGGCGCAGGCTCCCGATGCAAAGGTGGAGGGCATCAGCCCCAAGCTCGGTGACTATGAGAGCGTCAAAACTGCCTTTGACGCAGTGGCGGAGAAATATGGCCGCATTGACATTCTTGTCAACAACGCCGGTATGTCCGATGCAACGCCGTTTGCGGAGTACACGCCGGAACAGTTTCAGAAGGTCATGGATCTGAATGTGAACGGTATGTTCAACTGCACCCGGGCAGTCGTCGACCACATGACGAAGCAGGGAAGCGGTGTTATTCTGAACACCTCCTCCATGGTCAGCATCTGCGGACAGCCCAGTGGCGTGGGCTATCCGACCTCCAAGTTTGCCGTCAATGGCATGACGGTCTCGCTGGCCCGTGAGCTTGGTCCCAAGGGCATCCGCGTCAACGCGGTTGCCCCGGGCATCACCATGACCGATATGATGAAGGCTGTACCGGAGAAGGTCATTGCACCTTTGATCGCCCAGATCCCGCTGCGCCGTATTGGCCAGCCGGAGGATATTGCCAACGCCTTTGTGTTCCTCGCCTCGGAGAAGGCGTCCTATATCACCGGCGTGGTGCTGAGCGTGGACGGCATGGTCAGAACGTAAACGATCACATTGTAAAAACAGCTGGAGTTCATTTGAACTCCAGCTGTTTTTTGCTCTTTATTCGATGGATTTCAGCGATTCCGCCATGTCGATCTTATTGATCTTCCGCCGCAGGATCAGGTCAGTGGCGATGCTGAACAGAAGTACCATCGCCACAGTCAGCAGGAAGCTGAGCGGCTTGATCACACACTTGAAGCTCACCATATCCACCTGGATCTGTCCCATGACGAACCGGTGGAGAATGACGCCCAGCGGCAGGCCGAACACGATGCCCATGCCGCACAGGATGATGTTCTCCCGGAATACATAGGCCCCGGTCTCCCGGCGGTGGAAGCCAAGCACTTTGATGGTGGCGATCTCACGCACCCGCTCGGAGATATTGATGTTGCCCAGATTGAACAGCACGATGAAAGCCAGTGCCGCCGCGCTGGCCAGCACCAGGGCCACCACATAGTCAAGGCTGACCATCATCTTGTCGATGAGGTTCCGCGTGTCCGTGATCACGGTGACGCTGGCTACGCCGTCGGTGTTGGCAAAGTCGGTAGACAGGGCGTATTCATCCTGTCCGTCCTGCACCTGCACCAGCAGGGTCTTGGGCTCGTAGGCACCGAATACATCGGCATAGGTGCTGCCGCTCAGGTAGACGTAGTTCTGGACGTAGTTCTCTGCCAGACCGACCACCTTGACCTGACCGCGCTCGGTATCGGAGATGGAAATGGTCACCGTGTCGCCCACCTGCACCCCGGTGAGCTTGGCCAGCTTCTGGGTGATGACGGCCTCGCCGGTGCCCGGATAGGAAACTGCCTCACCGTTCAGATGCAGATCAATGAGCTGGGTGAGCCGGGCATCATTGGAGGCCACAAAGTAGACGGATTTTGTCGCGTCAGGGCCGGTCAGCTCACCGGCGGACATCTGCGCCACCGCGTCGGTCTTGATCTCATCGCTCAGATCGTCCTCCACCTGCTTCTGCCAGCTCTTTTCGATGGGGTCGGTGGTGGTGACGCTCATGTCGTACTTCTGAATGTCGTCAAACTGATAGTTGCCGATCCCGGCGACAGAGTCCTCGATGCCGAAACCGGTCAGCACCAGCGCCGTGCATCCCGCAATGCCCAGGATCATCATGATCATGCGCTTTTTAAAGCGGAAGATGTTGCGCAGGGACACCTTGTGCAGAAATTTCAGCCGTTTCCAGAACCAGCCCCAGCGCTCCAGCAGGATGCGTTTTCCGGCGGCAGGAGTCTTGGGCCGGATCAGATCGGCGGGGGTGCTGCGCATCTCGTGGCGGCAGGCCAGCCACGTTACCCCGGCGGAGCAGAGCAGGCTGGCCGCCAGAGACAGTGCCAGCAGCCACCAGTGATAGACGCAGATGTAGCCGGGCATATTGTAGAGCATTTTGTAGGCTGTCCAGATGACGAGCGGGAAGAGCCAGCCGCCGAGGAAGAATCCTGCCAGACAGCCGATCACCGCCGCACTGCCGGAATAAATGAGGTACTTGGCGAGAATGGAGCCCCGGCTGTAGCCCAGTGCACGGAGCGTGCCGATCTGGGTGCGGTCGTCGTCGATCATGCGGGTCATGGTGGTGGAGCATACCAGTGCGGCGATCAGGAAG
>CALEQS010000123.1 GCA_937907975.1 uncultured Clostridia bacterium
GTGTGATGCTCTACGATGTCAAGCTGGAACGACTGCAGCAGGACAATGTGGTGTTTTACGCACTGCGCGCATACAAGGTGCTTCACACGCCAGAGGAAGCGGCATAAGGAGGGGCTATGAAAAAAATAGAGTTTTTCAGCGTCACGAGTATGACGCTCTCCGGCTTCAAATGCTATCGGGAGCCTACAGAGATTATCTTCGGCAACCCCACGATCATCACCGGTGGAAATGGGCGGGGCAAATCCAGTATTGCGGACGCCATCGCCTTTGCGGTAACAGGACTCCCTTTTTTCGGGGAGCGCGGCATTGATCGCCTGCACTGTGAGGAACAGCTGGATTTGTTTATCCGTATGGCCTTTGCTGATGAGACCGGCACAGCCCATGAGCTGACCCGTTCCCGTCAGAAGGACCGCATGACTATCACATACGATGGCTATGAGATCCGGCAAAAGGATCTGACGGAACTGTTCGGAGAAAAAGAGGTCTTTCTCTCGATTTTCAACCCGCTCTATTTTATTGAGGAACTGGGCGATGACGGAAAGAAGCTGCTGGAGCGGTATTTACCGATGGTACGGCACGAAGATGTCCTTGCGCAGCTCAGCGAGAGTGTCCGCACCAGCCTGGAGCATGAGAATATCCTGTCCCCGGAGGTCTACCTCAAGAAAAAGCGTGAAGAGATCCGGGAACTGGAGAAAGACATCACTTATACCACCGGTCAGCGCGACCTGCTGGCAGACCAGCAGCAGACCAGCGGCCAGCAGATTCTTCGGCTGCAAACGCAGGCGGACGAGTTGGAAGCGGAACTGAATACACTGGAGGCCAAGCGGTGCGAGGGCCTGGATTTGCACACCATGGAAGATCAGTTGGTAGAAGCCTCGGCGCAGTACAGCGACCTCTCGCAAGAGACGGCACCTGCGGCCGATACATCGGAACTGGATGCGCAGATTTCGGAGGTGCAGAAAAAACTCGGCGCGCGTGCAGCAGAGCAGTATGCACCCAAGTATGCACAGCCCACGGCAGATACCGCCGCCAGGGTCCGGGATCTTGGAGCAAAATATAAGCGCCAGCTTGCCTTACTCAGGGGATTTCAGGCGGGCACGGTGTGCCCGACCTGCCGCAGAGCAGTGCAGGAGTCCGAACTGCCCCAGGTCCGTGCGGCGCTTCAGACTGCGGCGGATGACCTCTTGTGTCAAGGTAAAGAGGCCAGGGCGCAGCTTGACGAACTGACCGAATTGGAGCGAAAGGCGGAGGAAACATTTCAAAAGTTCAGAGCGGATGACAAACGGGCTCTCACAGAAACCTGCGAGCGGCTTT
>CALEQS010000124.1 GCA_937907975.1 uncultured Clostridia bacterium
TTCTGGCCCAATAAGGCGACTGTCCTGAAGAACACCGGTACTGTGCTGCTGTGCTCCCTGCTCATCGGCGCGTGCATCTGGATCTTCGACGGCGTGGCTTATTCCCTGGTCCAGCTGATCCTGAGCGTGTTCAAAGGTTAAGGAGAACCGCGATGTCGGAAAACGCGAAGTGGTATGTGATCCATACCTATTCCGGTTATGAAAACGCCGTTAAAACCAGCATTGAGAAATTCGTCAATGGCCGCGGCATGGAGGATATGATCCTGCGGATGGAGATCCCCGTGGAGACCGTGAAAGAGGTCAACGAGTCCGGCGAGGCGAAGGAAGTCGAGCGGAAGGTGTTCCCCGGCTACGTGCTCATCAAGATGGTCATGACGGACGACACCTGGCATCTGGTGCGGAATGTCCGCGGTGTTACCGGCTTTGTCGGCACCGCCAACAAGCCTATCCCCCTGACGGAGGACGAAGTGCTTGCTATGGGCATGGAAAAGCATGAGATCGTCGTAGGTTACAATGTCGGCGACCACGTACGGATCGTGGACGGGCCTCTGGCCAGTTTCACCGGCGTTGTGGAAGAGATCGAACCCGAAAAGAATCAGGTCAGCGTCATGGTTTCCATGTTCGGCCGTGAGACCCCCGTGGAGCTTGAGCTGGATCAGGTGGAAGTCCTGAACTGATTTTTCTGCCGGAGTATCCGGCGAACAGTGGGAGGGGCCATCGGCCCCGCCAAAGACGGATGTTTGTCCGCCACCACATTTATGATTTAGGAGGTGCTACTCCGTGGCACAGAAGATTACTGGTTATGTAAAACTGCAGATCCCCGCAGGCAAGGCGACTCCCGCTCCCCCGGTAGGCCCCGCTCTGGGCCAGCATGGCGTCAACATCGCCGCTTTCACTAAGGAATTCAACGAGCGCACCAAGAATGACATGGGTCTTATTATCCCCGTGGTCATCACTGTGTACGCTGACCGTTCCTTTACTTTCATTACCAAGACGCCTCCTGCGGCTGTCCTGATCAAGAAAGAGTGCAACATCGAGTCCGGTTCCGGTGTTCCCAACAAGACCAAGGTTGCTACCATCTCCAAGGCTTCCGTTCAGAAGATCGCCGAGATGAAGATGCGCGACCTGAACGCCGGCAGCCTGGAGGCCGCTATGAGCATGATCGCCGGTACCGCCCGTTCCATGGGCGTTGTGGTCGGCGACTAACAGACCATCAGTTAACAAGGGCAAACACGCCTGTCAGTGTGTCTTTCCGGTGCTTTTTGCCCTTTTCGCCTTGGTGGGCGTCAGCCCACCGGCATCTCAAAAGTCAAAAATCACTCGAATATCCATCACTGACAAGTGCGGGCAGTTTTGCCGGAGCAGAAATGTGTCCAGGCGACAAAAAGTCCGCAGGGAATACAAGTTGTATTGCCAAGGGCTTTGCGGAAGTATGGGCGCATTTCCGCCCGTCAAAACCGTATTTGCCCGTGTCAATTGATGGTCCCAACCGCCGTGCGGTCACCGACCGCTCGATACAGTGGGAGGACTTGTTCCGAAGAACCACTATGAGGAGGAATAACAATTGTTTAGAGGCAAGAAATATCAGGAGAGCGCTAAGCTGATCGACAAGAGCGCTCAGTATGAAGCCGCTGAGGGCATGGATCTCATCTGCAAGACTGCTAAGGCCAAGTTTGACGAGACGGTCGAGCTTCATGTGAAGCTGGGCGTTGACTCCCGTCACGCTGACCAGCAGGTTCGCGGTGCTATCGTGCTGCCCCACGGCACTGGCAAGACTGTCCGCGTGCTGGTATTCGCCAAGGGCGACAAGGCTGAGGCTGCCAAGGCCGCAGGCGCCGATTATGTCGGCGATATGGATCTGGTGGAAAAGATCCAGAAGGAAAACTGGTTTGAGTTCGATGTGGTTATCGCCAGCCCCGACATGATGGGCGTGGTGGGCCGTCTCGGTAAGGTGCTGGGCCCCAAGGGTCTGATGCCCTCTCCCAAGGCCGGTACCGTGACCCCCGATGTTGCCAAGGCCGTGCAGGAGTCCAAGGCCGGTAAGATCGAGTATCGTCTGGACAAGACA
>CALEQS010000125.1 GCA_937907975.1 uncultured Clostridia bacterium
TGCTTATAAGGAGATATGTCATGTCAGAACCGATCGTATTCTGTAAGGGCGGCGGATGCACCGCCAAGCTGGGCCCCGGCGTGCTGGAGCGGGTGCTGGAGAAACTCCCAAAGGGAAAACGGAACCCGGAGCTACTGGTGGGCTTTGACAGCCGGGACGACGGTGCGGTCTACCGCCTGACGCCAGATACGGCGGTCATTCAGACGCTGGATTTCTTTCCACCTATGGTGGAGGACCCCTATATTTTCGGTCAGATCGCCGCGGCCAATGCCCTGAGCGACATCTACGCCATGGGCGGTGAGGTCAGGACCGCACTGAACATCGTCTGCTTCCCGGAGCAGATGGATCTGAACATTCTGGGGCGCATCCTGCAGGGCGGCGCGGAGAAGGTGGCCGAGGCCGGAGGCAGTCTGGTGGGCGGCCACTCCATTGCGGACGACGGGGTGAAGTACGGCCTGTCCGTCATGGGCACCGTCCACCCGGACCGGATCTGGACGAATGTGGGCGCCCAACGGGGGGATAAGCTCATCCTGACGAAGAAGCTGGGCGTGGGCCTGGTATGCACCGCCGCCCGGGTGGGGCAGGCGTCGGAAGAGGCGCTGACGCAGGCGGAGCAGTCCATGACGACGCTCAACCGATATGCCGCCGAAATTTTTAAGCACTGTACCGTCCACGCCTGTACCGATGTGACCGGCTTCGGCCTGCTGGGCCACCTGCACGAGATGCTGGGGGAGCAGTGCTCTGCTGTGCTGGCGTGGGAGCGCATTCCGGTGCTGCCCGGTGCGCTGGACTATGCCGACGACTTCCTGCTCACCGCCGCAGCCCAGCGCAACCGAAATTTTGCGGGGGAGCGGGTGAAGTTTGAACACCTGCCCTTCGCGGCGGAGGAGGTGCTCTTTGACCCTCAGACCTCTGGCGGCCTGCTGTGCGCCCTGCCCGAATGGGAGGCCGACCGGGCCGTTGAGGAGCTCCGCCGGGCGGGACTGCCCGCGGCGGTCATCGGCGTGGTGACAGCAAAGTCAGAATTTGAGATTACTGTGCGATAATAATAAAATAAAAGGAGAAACGGACATGGAACTCATTCATGTGGATGCCCGGAGCGATGCCTGCCCCATCCCTGTGGTCAAGACGAAGGAGGCCATTGCAAAGCTCAATGGCGAGGGCACGGTGGAGACGCTGGTCGATAATGAGACCGCCGTTCAGAACCTCACCAAACTGGCACATCAGAAGGGCTATGAGGCCACATCCGAGCAGCAGAATGACGGCTGCTACCGGGTGAGCATGACGATTCAGAAACAGGAAAACAGAGAGGATGCGCCGGAAAAAGTGCTGAGCCAGCCCGCGGTGCGGGAGCAGAACACCGTGGTGGTGATCGCCGCCGACCATATGGGCGAGGGGGACAATGAGCTGGGCAGAACGCTGCTGAAGGGCTTTATTTTTGCCCTTGTCACCCAGGAGGAGAGCCCCAAAACCATTCTGTTTTACAACGGCGGCGCCCGCCTGACCTGCGAGGGTTCCGATTCGCTGGAGGATCTGCACGCGCTGGCGGAGCAGGGGGTGGAGATCCTGACCTGCGGCACCTGCCTGAATTTCTACGGCCTGACCGAGAAGCTGGCCGTCGGCGGCGTGACCAATATGTATGAGATCGCAGAAAAGCAGATGAAGGCCACGCTTGTGGTGCGTCCGTGATCTACTTCAATCACGCGGCTACCAGCTGCCCCCGGCCGGAGTGTGTGGCCCGGGCCTGCTATGAGGCGGTGCTTTCCGGTTCCAGCATTGGGCGCGGCACCGGGGAGCCCGCGCTGGACAGCGCCCGGACTGCCTTCACGGTGCGCAGTCAGCTGGCCCGGCGGTTCGGCCTCTCCCGGGGAGAGCGGGTGTGCTTCGCCGCCAACGCGACTGACAGCCTGAACACCGCACTGCGGGGGCTTTTCAGACCCGGTGACCACGTCATCACCACTGCTATGGAGCACAACTCCGTGCTTCGCCCGCTGTATCTGCTGGCAGAGCAGGGGGTGGAGCTGACGATCCTCCCGGCAGATGCCCGGGGCCGAGTGGACTGGTCGGCGCTCCCCGGCGCACTGCGGCCAAATACCCGGGCGCTGGTGTGCGCCCACGGCTCCAATGTGCCGGGCAATTTGAACGATCTGGCCG
>CALEQS010000126.1 GCA_937907975.1 uncultured Clostridia bacterium
CCCGGCTTCGACCATAGGAATTGGTGTCGATTGTCTCCTTGCCCAGTCGCTTGGAAATATACTCATGGGTGCTGACCTCAGAACTGCCCAGATAGAGCAGTTCATCCAGATTGCTCAGAATAATCTCCCACGAGTCCTTATAGAGCTGCTTGAGCTGACTCAGTGCCTGCAAGATAATGCTGACAGAGATATTGCGGGAGCGCATAACGGACAGCACCTTTTCAAAGTCACTTGGCAGCACAATGTTGGCAAACTCGTCAAGCAAGAAGTGCACCGGAATGGGCAGGCTGCCGCCGTATTTGTCGTCCGCTGTCCGAAACAGCTTCTGGAAAAGTTGAGTATAGAGGATAGATACCAGAAAATTAAAGCTGGTGTCGTTGTCCGGGATAACACAGAACAGTGCCGTTTTTTCCTCTCCCATGCGCTCCAAGTGCATCTCGTCTACTCTCGTCAGATCAGCCACTGCCTTTAAGTTAAACTTGTTCAGGTGGGCCAGCAGTGAGATCTGGATGGACTTCATCGTTTTGCCCGCGCTGGTATGGCAGTCCTTATAGTATTTCAAGGCAATGCTGTCCGGCCTCTCGCATTCGATCTGATAGAAAAGGGCTGCCAAAGGCGACGGCTCTGCCGCACCCATACCCATGTCATCCTCATCCTGCACCATATCACGGGTAACCAGCTCGCACACCGAGGCAAAATTCTGTTCCTCCAGTGGAGCCCGTTCCAGCAGCAGGAAGATCATGGCCATCAGATACATCTGCGCTGTATCCTCCCAGAATTGATTGTCACCGCTGACACCATTCTTATTTCCGGTCGCCCGAAAGAAATTTGTTACCAAACGCTGAACATCGTTTTCGTTCTCCAGATACTCAAACGGGTTATAGCAGTGGCTCTGATCCATATGAATGAGATCCAGCACCACTACGCGATAGCCCTGCCGTTCCAGAAAACTGCCACAGCTGCGCAGCAGTTCCCCTTTCGGATCCGTGACGGCATAGGAGCAGTTGGCCTGAAGCAGATTTGGCATAGCATACCCACGGGTCTTGCCCGCACCGGTGCCGCCGATGACCCCGGTATTCAGATTACGCCCATGCGCCTGAGTCTGAATTCCGATCCGCACATTCTGGGTCAGAATGCGATTGCGCTCCAGCGGTTTCTGCTGATACTTGCGGTTGAGCTTTGCTGCATCATCCCAGCTCGCGGAGCCATGTTCCTCGCCACGACGGTAATTGTGCCGGGTAGCATAAAAGTAGATGCAGCCCAGTCCATAAATCAGCAGAC
Organism: uncultured Clostridia bacterium; assembly: GCA_937907975.1. Lineage (GTDB taxonomy): Bacteria > Bacillota > Clostridia > Oscillospirales > Oscillospiraceae > UMGS1766. The sequence goes on from CALEQS010000126.1 coordinate 1,282, forward strand.
ACACCAGCACGGTACGGATGCTCTCCCTACAAAAAGTGATCTGAAATGGCTGGGCTGAAATCTCACTCAGATGGACGAAGATCTCCGGCAATCCGCCGGATGCGTAGGGTGCAATGCGCAATGCCAGCCAGATAACCGGCACCGCCAGCATCAGCATTGCAGCAGCCTGACTGCGCCCATTCTTTTTCTGTCTCATTTACCGCTCTCCTCTATCGCGCACACGGTGCCTCGGCTCCTTGGTCTGATGCTGCTGGGCAATTTCGTCCAAGCGTTCAATGAGTGACGGGCGCTCATCGCTGTTCTCGGAGCCACGCGAGAAGTGACGTCCCTGGCTCGTAACTTCCCGGCACTGCTTTTTCTGACCGGGCGGGCTGGACACCCGGTCTCGGGAAGGGTTTTGCGACGGCTCCTGTTCTGGCCGCACAATGCCATAGCGCTCAACAATACGGTTGATCTTCGGAGCATCCTCCGCACGCACCAACAGATCTACCACACCGTCCTGCACCTTACTGTCCCGCAGTGCGCAGTAAGTAACGCCATAGCGCTTAGCCTCCTGTGCAAATTCCTTCAACCGCTGTTCAGGCACGCTGAACACCGTCAGTTCTCGTCCACTCTTGAGCATGGCGGTAAGGCGCTGAGCCCCTTTACTGGTGTGTTTTTCTGCGGCCAGCTTTCCAAGCGCCGCCGCCAGCGCGGCTGTGTGCACAGCGGTCTTACCTGTCAGCCGGATGGCATATTCCACGCCCTCCAGCGTCAGCCTGACCACCTGATCTGCCGCCTGTGATGCTGCTTCCATCTTGATTTTCCTCCTATCGTTCCAAACGATCCGTTCTGCATTTTGAAACAGGTTGTCGGTATTCGTCCTGCACCTTTCTCTGCACCACCTCGGTTTGATGCCATACTTCATCGCAGAGTTTCAGCTCTCTGCGCAGTCGGCTGATCTGCCCGGTCAGTACCGCAATTTGAGTCTGACCCTCCTGACTTGCTGATGCCGTTCTCTGTATTCTGCGCAGTACTATTCTCTGTTTGTCCAGCGCATCCAGTCTCTGAGAAAGCTCTGCCATACACTGCTCCAAATCAAGTTTGGAGCAGATCTGTTTACGGCACAGCACCTGGGTCTGCGCCGCAATACGATTCATCTTTAAAACATCTGCTTTCAAAGCCGGACTGACCCGCACCATAGACTTTCTCCGCCGCTTTGGAATTGCTCCCAGTAGAAAACAGTAGCGCAGATATAGGGCCTGAATGCCGTGGTGCCGCTGAACTTTCTTGGGACTGCCACGACAGTACAGCCTCTGAGGCAGTCGTTTCTGTGGGGTAATCCTCCCCTCCAAAATGCGGCGGCGGATGACTTGTCTAGAATATTGGGAGCCAAAATTGCGCTCCAGACACAGAAATCTCTGCGCTCCCGGTGCCCTGACGGACACATCCTTACCTGTCGTCTTGAGGGCATAGCCCTTTGCTCGAAGCAGCGCATAGAAATGTTCCTCCGTTCTGGCCTGTGTCACGGCCTCGTCCACATCTGCCTTTACGATCTTCCGCCGCGACATTCGTCCCGGTGTATAATCCCGCACAGCACCTCCCTTTGCCCGCGTCTGCTCCAGCACCGAAAAGCCATACTGCCGCGCCAGTTCGTCTGACACCTGCCGCAGTGCGTAGTAGTCCTTTACACTGCGGTAATACTTTTTACCGTCCACAAAGGACACGGCGCACACGACAAAATGATTGTGCAGATGCTCCGCATGGTCTACATGGGTTGTGACCAGCACCTGATAGCGCCCGCCCCACAGGCGGCGTGCAGTCTCTACTCCGATCTTATGAATGACATCCGGCGGCCCCTCTCCGGCGCTGAAACTCTGATAGCCGTGATACGCAATGGTGCCGCCCGTCTTTTGGAACCTTCGCTGGGTCTCCCTCATCTGTTCCACTGCGAGCTCCGGTTCGCAGTTAATGCCACTGACCAGTCTGCACGGCACGCCATTTTCGTCCTGCCATACGGTCGCACTGCCGCGCATGGCATAGTCCGCCACAGCATGGAGGTCATGGATCTGGATCTCACCTTCTGTTCCGCCTTGCTGCTCCATTGTCTCCGCCACTGTTTTTTGATCTGACTTCTTATATAATGTCTTTTTCTCATCTGACGCATAGTCAAGTACGGCACCCATATCCCCCTTGACCCGCCACAAACTGGTCACTGGCACGGCGGATCATCGTCCCGATCATCAGACCGAGCATTGACCGCAATGCAGGCATAGAGAATCAACACAGC
>CALEQS010000127.1 GCA_937907975.1 uncultured Clostridia bacterium
CACCGGTTCCTCCATCATGCCCCAGAAGAAGAACCCGGACGTGGCCGAGCTGGTGCGCGGCAAGACCGGCCGGGTCTACGGCGATCTGGTGGGCCTGCTCACCGTCATGAAAGGCCTGCCCCTGGCCTACAACAAGGATATGCAGGAGGACAAGGAGCCGGTGTTCGATGCCATCGACACCATCGAGATGTGCATCCCCGTGTTCGGCGCCATGCTGAGAACGCTGACCGTCCGGCCCAAGAACATGGCCAAGGCGGCCGCCGGCGGCTTTATCAACGCCACCGACTGCGCCGACTACCTGACCAAGAAGGGTATGCCCTTCCGGGAGGCCTATATGATCGTGGGTCGTCTGGTCAATATGTGCATCCAGTCCGGTGAGACGCTGGATACCCTGACTCTGCGAGACTTCCGGGCCATCTCCAGCCTGTTTGACGCCGACATTTACGACGCGCTGGAACTGAAGCACTGCGTGTCCGAGCGCAAGGTGTTCGGCGGCCCCAGCCACGGCGACGTGGAGCGCCAGATCAACTACATCAAGGACTTTGTCGCCCAGCGCCGGGAGGAGCAGTAATGCGGATCGTCTATCAGGAAAATGAGCGCGTCGCCATTGCCGAGGCCGACGAGATCTCCCGCAAGGGCAGCACCCTCACCGTCCTGCTCCGGGACGGCCGGACGCTGAACTTCCCCTTCCAGAGCGAGGATGTGCTGACCGAGTTTTTTGACGAAGTGATCGTCCCCGCCGGGGACAAGCCCATCCGGCTCCAGTTCACCGCGTTCGACCCCCGCATGAGCCAGATGTTCAACGAGTGGGACGCAATGTTTGAATAATTCTTTTTAAGCCAGTGGCTTAAAAAGAGAGGAACACATTCCAAAGTCCCCTCGATTCGCTGCGCGAAAAGTCGGGGCCTTTGGAATGAGAAGTGAAAACAGCCGGAAGTGAATTCCGTCTGTTTTCCAAACTGCATTTTATTTCGCGTTCTGCGGAACGCGAAACTCTGTGAGACTACCCCACAAAATCAGGTGATCCATATGAAACCTAAAATCTACATTGACGGTCAGGAGGGCACCACCGGCCTTCAGATCTACGAGCGGCTGGGGGCGCGGCAGGACATTGAACTGCTGCGCATCGACCCGGACAAGCGGCACGACATTGAGGAGCGCCGCAAGTTTCTGAACGGCGTCGATCTGGTGTTTCTCTGCCTGCCCGATGCGGCGGCAAAAGAGGCCGTCACGCTCATTGAAAACCCGAACGTGAAGGTGATTGACGCCTCCACCGCCCACCGGGTGGCCCCGGGCTGGGACTACGGCTTCTCCGAGCTGTCCGCCGCCCACCGCGCCGCCATCCAGCACTCCCGCCGGGTGGCCAATCCCGGCTGTCACGCCACCGGCTTCATCTCCTCCGTCTACCCGCTGGTGCAGGCCGGACTCATCGCGCCGGACGAATTTCTGACCTGCTTCTCGCTGACCGGCTACTCCGGCGGCGGCAAGAAGAAGATCGCCCAGTACGAAAGCGCGGAAAAGCCCGCCGCCTTTTGCTCTCCCCGAATCTACGGTCTGAACCAGAGCCACAAGCACCTGCCCGAAATGCAGAAGATCTGCGGTCTGACCACCGCCCCGGCCTTCAGCCCCATCGTGGACGACTACTACAAGGGCATGGCCACCACCATCGCCCTGCCCAAGGCCGCTGAGGCCGTGCATGACGCGCTGGCCGAGCACTACAAGGGGGCCAAACTGGTGAAGGTCCACCCGCTGGGCTGGGACGAGAGCATGGTCGCCGCCAACACCAACGCGGGGCTGGACTCCCTCACCCTGATCGTAAACGGCAATTCGGAGCGCTGCACCGTCACCGCCCTCTTTGACAATCTGGGCAAAGGCGCCTCCGGTGCCGCCGTGCAGAACATGAACCTGATGCTCGGCTTTGATGAGACCGACGGGTTGCATTTGTAAAGATGATTGCCTTCCCCTTGAGGGGTGATTCCCCACAGCGTGGGGAAATGTCTGCGTAGCAGACAAAAGGGCCGGAAGGTCCCGAGTACAGCGAGGCGGATGAAAGAGCAGGTTTAGGAAAATCTCTGCCCTGTCGCCACCTCATCTGTCATTTGCTTCGCAAATGCCACCTTCCCCTCAAGGGGGAGGCGTTGGGGCTCTGCTTTTTTCCGCCCCACTACACTGAAATAAAGGAGCATTGCTATGAAGGAAATCAAAGGCGGCGTGACCGCCCCGCAGGGCTTCCGTGCCAACGGCGTCCACGCCGGCGTCAAGGCGGGCAGCGATCCCGCCAAGAACGATCTGGCCCTGATCCTCTCCGAGAAGGAGTGCACCGCCGCGGCCACCTATACGCTCAACCGCGTCAAGGCCGCGCCCCTCTACGTCACTATGGGCCATCTGGAGGACGGCACCGCCCGGGCCATCATTGCCAACTCCGGCAATGCCAACGCCTGTGCCCCGTACAGCCATGAGTACGCCGAGCGCACCTGCACCTCCGCCGCGGAGGTCACCGGTCTGAACAAGAACGACTTTGTAGTCGCTTCCACCGGCGTCATCGGCCAGACGCTGAACGTGGAGGCCATCGAAGCCGCTCTGCCCGCACTGGTGGACGGTCTGGACGACAACGCCGCCGCTTCTGACGCCGCCGCCACCGCCATTATGACCACTGACACCCGCAAGAAGGAGCTGGCCGTACAGGTGGAGATCGGCGGCAAGACCGTCACGCTGGGTGCCATTGCCAAGGGCTCCGGCATGATCCACCCCAACATGGGCACCATGCTGTGCTTCATCACCACTGACTGCGCCATCACCCACGAGATGCTGGAGGATGCCCTGCGCAGCGTGGTCAAGCGCACCTTCAATCGTGTCACCATCGACGGCGACACCTCCACCAACGATATGTGCGTGGTGCTGGCCAACGGCATGGCTGAAAACGCCCTCATCGAGTGGAAGGACGCCAACTATTCCGCCTTCTACGCCGCCCTTGAGACGCTGTGCACCACCCTGAGCCGCCAGATCGCCGCCGACGGCGAGGGCGCCAGCCGCCTGGTCAGCTGCACCGTCACCGGTGCCCGAGGCGAGGATGTGGCAGAGCGTCTGGCCAAGAGCGTGGTGGGCTCCTCTCTGGTGAAGGCCGCCATGTTCGGCGCCGACGCCAACTGGGGCCGCGTGCTCTGCGCCATGGGCTACTCCAAGGCCCCCTTCCGTCCCGAGCACGTCAATTGCAGCTTCCGCTCCGCTGCCGGTGAGATTCCGGTGTGCAAGGCCGGCGAGGCGCTGGACTTTGACGAGGACATCGCCAAGCAGGTGCTGACCCAGCCCGAGGTGGAGATCCTCGTCTCTCTGAACGAGGGCGACGGCGAGGCCACCTGCTGGGGCTGCGATCTGACCTACGATTATGTGAAGATCAACGGCGATTATCGCACCTGACGGTTTCGTTCAAATGGCAGGGCCATTTGAACGAGCAGGCTGCATCTGAAACCGGTCTCGATTCGCTGCGCGAAAAGTCGACCGGTTTCAGATGAGATGGGAACCATTCGAGGTACACGCCCCCGAATGGTTCAGAATTTCAATCACTTCCGCCGCCTGCGGGCGGCGGAACTCTGTGAGACTACCTAGGAGGCGCCCCAATGGCCTTTTCCCACATTGACAGAGCTCAGATTCTGGTCGAAGCCCTGCCCTATATTCAGAAATTCCACGGCAAGACCGTGGTCATCAAATACGGCGGCAACGCCATGGTGTCCGACGAACTGCGTCACGCGGTCATGAGCGACATTGTCCTGCTCCATCTGGTCGGCATCCATGTGGTGGTCGTCCACGGCGGCGGCCCGGAGATTAACGAGATGCTGGGCAAGGTGGGCAAGCAGTCCAAGTTTGTGGACGGTCTGCGCTACACCGATGCCGAGACCATGGACATCGTCCAGCAGGTGCTCTGCGGCCGGGTGAACAAGAACCTTGTGGCCACGCTGAACCGCATGGGCAGCAAGGCCATCGGCCTGTCCGGCATGGACGACAGCCTGTTCCAGGCCGTCAAGAAGGACTCCCGTTACGGTCTGGTCGGCATGATCAAAGAGGTCAACCCCGACCCGGTGCTCTTCGCGCTGGATAACGACTACATCCCGGTGGTGTCCACCGTGGCCATGGGCGTGGACGGCGAGACCAGCTACAACATCAACGCCGACACCGCCGCCGCCAAGCTGGCTGTGGCTCTCAAGGCGGAAAAGCTCATCCTGCTCACCGATGTGCGCGGCATTCTGCGCGACCCCAAGGATGAGAATTCTCTCATCCATGTGGTGCATATGCCCGAAGTGGCCACCCTCATTGAGGACGGCATCATCTCCGGTGGCATGATCCCCAAGCTGGAGTGCTGCGTGGAGAGCATCCGCGGCGGCGTCTCCCGGGCCCACATCCTCGACGGCCGGGTGCCCCACTCCATTCTCATCGAGCTGCTGTCCGATAAGGGCGTTGGTACGATGCTGCTTTAAGTCTTTCTCAGAAATACAGGCATTTCTGAGGCGGAGGACGGAGCTCTGCGGGGTTTCGGCACGCCGCCACCTTACCAAGCCTTCTGGCCGTCTCTGCCCCGGCCGTATCTTTTTGCTTCCCCGGAAAGGATGTTTTCCATGACTTCTGAACAGATCAAGGCGCTCGACCATCAGAGCGTCATGCAGACCTACGGCCGGTTTGACGTGGCCATCGACCACGGCGAGGGGGCCACGCTTTACAGCCCCGAGGGCCGCGCCTACATCGACTTTGCCAGCGGCATCGGCGTGGCCAGCGTCGGCTACGGCCACCCCCACTGGCTCAAGGCGGTGAACGAGCAGGCCGCCAAGCTGGCCCATGTTTCCAACCTCTTTTACTCTGAGCCCTACGCCCGGCTGGCCACAATGCTGACCGAGCGCACCGGCATGGCGGACGTGTTCTTTGCCAACGGCGGTGGCGAGGCCAATGAGGGACTCATCAAGCTGGCCCGCAAATACTCCTTTGACAAGTACGGCGAGGGCCGGGCGACGATCATCACCCTGCGGGACTCCTTCCACGGCCGAACCATCACCACGCTGAAGGCCACCGGTCAGGACGTGTTCCACAACTACTTCTTCCCCTTCACCGAAGGCTTCCGCTATGCCGCCCCCAACGACATCGACGCGCTGAAGGCCCAGGCCGGAGACGATGTCTGCGCCGTCATGCTGGAGCTGGTGCAGGGCGAGGGCGGCGTCATGCCACTGGACAAGGACTATATCGCCCAGGTGAAGGCCTTCTGCGACGCCAACGACTGGCTGCTGCTGGTGGACGAGGTGCAGACCGGTGTGGGCCGGACGGGCACCATGTTCGCCTTCCAGCAGTATAACATTCTGCCGGACGCCTGCTCCTTTGCCAAGGGCATTGCCGGCGGCCTGCCCATGAGCGGCATCATGGCCAACGAAAAGTGCCGCGCCGTGCTCACCCCCGGCACCCATGCCACCACCTTCGGCGGCAATCCCATCTGTGCCGCCGCAGGCATCGCCGTGCAGGAGATCCTGACCGACGAGGTGCTGGCCGAGGTCAAGGAGAAAGGCGCGTACATCCGCGCCCAGATCGAAGGCTTCGGTTCCCCTGCCGTGGCAGGCACCCGCGGCCTCGGTCTGATGATCGGCATCACCCTAAACGAGGGGTACAGCAACAAGGAGCTGGCCAACAAGATGGTGGACGCCGGCCTGCTGGTGCTCACCGCCGGTCAGAACGTCATCCGGCTCCTGCCGCCCCTTCTCATCAGTCAGGATGAAGTGGACAAGGGCCTTGCCATCATGAAGGACGTGCTCTGCTCTTAAATTGAAAAGTTTTCCACAAAATAAGCGCCCGCTGAGTGAAAGCGAAAACTCAGCGGGCGTTTTATTTTATAAGCAGTAGAGCCGTGGTCAATTGACCACGGCTTTGCATACTGCATATGTATCAGTCTCAGAAGTACTTGCGCACGCCATCGTGAGCCAGCTCAGCGTCAGCGGAGATGGTGACGGTGAACTTGATGTTGTTCTTCTCAGAGAAGGCATCCAGCCAGTCCAGGAACTCCTCGACCTCGGGGCCGCCATCGCAGGGAACAACGCGGCAGAGGGAGTCGATGAACATATGGGTGATGTCATAGTTTCCGGCATACAGACCGGAGATCATGCCCTTCAGGAACTCAAAGTCCTTGATGTCGAAATCGCTGGCCTCGACCAGACGGATGTTATAATCGATGTTATAGGTGAGGGCACGATTGCGCTCGATGCAGACCACGTTGCCATGCTCGGTGCCGACGGCGGCGTTGATCAGCTCGATCATCTGCTTGGTCTTGCCGGAACCCTTCTTGCCCATGATGACTCTAACCATAGTGTGTCACTCCTTGTTCTCATTCCCCGTTCTGAAGGAATTTCAAAAGGGGGTTTGCTGTAGTTATGGTATCATAACGGCAGGTATTTTTCAACCAGTTTCGTTAAAAATTCACATTCGATCTTTCTTTTTCGATCTTTTATCAGCCGCCAAGGCGCTTCAGCAGATCGGCGCGCAGATCTGCATAGCCGGGCTTATCCAGCAGGGCAAACATATTCTTCTTATATGCCTCCACGCCGGGCTGGTTGAAGGGGTTGACCCCCAGCACATAGCCGCTGATGCCACAGGCCAGCTCGAAGAAATAGATCAGCTCGCCGGTGCTCCGGGCGGAGATGGTGTCCGTCTCGATGAGGATATTGGGCACACCGCCGTCCACATGGGCCAGCCTTGTGCCGCGCATGGCCTGCTCGCAGACAAAGTGCAGGTCCTTCCCGGCCAGGAAGTTCAGCCCGTCCACATTGTCGGCGTCCTTGCCGATGACCAGCCGGCCATGGGGCTTATCATAGCGGACGACGGTCTCAAACATGAGCCGCTCGCCCTCCTGGATGTACTGGCCCATGGAGTGCAGGTCAGCGGTGAACTCCACACTGGCGGGGAACAGGCCCTTACCCTCCTTGCCCTCGCTCTCGCCGTAGAGCTGCTTCCACCACTCGCTCATGAAGCGGAAAGAGGGCTCAAAGCAGGCCAGCAGCTCCACCTTTTTCCCGCTCTCATAGAGGCAATTCCGGGCGGCGACATACTTCCAGACCGGGTTGGCCATGCTCTTGTCGGCGGCAAAGGCGGTCATAGCGGCGGCAGCGCCAGCCATCAGCTCGTCGATGTCGATACCGGCCACGGCGATGGGCAGCAGGCCCACGGCGGTGAGCACGCTGTAACGGCCGCCCACGTTGTCGGGCACCACGAACTCCTCGTAGCCCTCGGCATCGGCCAGGCCCTTCAGAGCACCCTTATGGGCGTCCGTGGTAGCATAGATGCGGCCCTTGGCACCCTCCTTGCCATACTTCTTCTCCAGCGCGGCCCTGAAGATGCGGAAAGCCACGGCGGGCTCGGTGGTGGTGCCGGACTTGGAGATGAC
>CALEQS010000128.1 GCA_937907975.1 uncultured Clostridia bacterium
ACTTTTTTTGCTGTGTTCAAATTGTTTTCTCCTTTCAGGCCAAACGAGCAGCGCCGGTTGGACGCATTTACTTACTTTCTCTTGCAAGTAAGCCCATTTCGGGCAAATCTTCTTTATTTTACCCTGAGATGCGCAGAATGTCAAAACCTTTTTGCATAAATTTCGCCCTTTACAATAAAATGGAGTAAACATTTTGTATGGTGGTGATGCCAATGGCCGGCCGGCCCTCTCTGTTTCGCTCCACGCTGATGCTCACCGGCGTAGGCGTAGCGGGTCAATTCTTCGGATTTCTCTACCGCATCGCCATGGCGCGGCTGGCAGGGGCGGAGGTGCTGGGGCTCTACCAGCTCATCATGCCCGCCTATGCCGTGATCCAGTCCATCTGTATTTCCGGCCTTGCGGTGGCGGTCTCTGTGCTTTCATCGGAATGCCATGCGCGCAGGGACTACGCCGCGCTGGGGCCGGTCGCCGCCGCCGGACTGCGGGGCATGGCGGCACTGTGGCTCCCGCTGGCGGCAGTGGTGTTTTTCCGCTCCGAATGGATCGCCGTCCACCTGCTGGGGGATGCGCGCACCCGGCTGGGGCTGCTGCTCCTGCCACCGGTACTGCTGCTCACTGGGGTGGAAAACCTCCAGAAACAGCAATTTTACGGCATCGGCTCCATGCGTCTGCCCGCCGGAGTGGAGGTGGGAGAGCAGGTGCTGCGCTCGGCGTGCATTATCCTGCTTCTGGTCGTGCTGAAACCGGAACAGCCGGAGCGGGCCGCCGCGCTCATTGTGCTCGGCCTGCTGTTCAGTGAGATCTTTTCCTCCGGTGTGCTTACCATTGCCCGGCTGCGCAGGTCGCGCCGCATCTCCGAGGACGGCCGCATTCCACCGGGACAGCTGCGCCGCCGTCTGTGCGCCATCGCCCTGCCGGTCAGCTTTACTGCGCTGGCAGGTAATCTGATGGGGGCGGCCACTTCGGTGCTCATTCCCCAGCTGCTGGTGCGCCATGGGCTGAGCTCGGAGCAGGCCATGGAGGAGTTTGGTGTTCTGCTGGGCATGACCCTCCCGCTGCTTATGATCCCCACCGCCTTTGTGAACGCCCTGTCGCTGGCGCTGCTGCCCCGGCTGACCCAGGAGCGGTCGCTGGGGCAGATGGGAGCATTCCGTCGCACCGGGGAGAAGGCCATGCTGGCGGTGTGCTATGTGGTGCTGCCCCTCATCGCCCTGATCGCCGCGCTGGGGCCGGATCTGGGCACGCTGCTCTTTGCTGAGCCCCGGGCAGGGCGGCACATTCTGCCGCTGGCGGTGGGCATGGGGGCCGGGTGTTGTCATGCGGTGCTGGGCTGTATGCTGAACGCACTGGGGAAGCAGAGCCAGAGCGCCGCCGTCAGCCTGTTCTGCGGTTCGCTGGAGCTGCTGGCCACGGTGGTGCTGACGCCCCGGCTCGGAATCGCCGGATTTGTGGCCGCCTTTGTGGGCACCGGCCTGCTGGGATGCGTGCTCTGCCTGTTTCTGGTGTGGCGGTATGCGGGGGGGCATCTGGACTGCTACCGCTGTTTCTCCGCCCCGGTGCTGGCCGCCCTGCTGGCGGCGCTGCTGGTGCATCTGGGCTATCACCTGTGCCGGGACGCCGGGCTGGGAACGGTCTGGGCCGTGATAGGCGGAATTGCCGCCGGACTTGTGGTATACTGGTGCGCCATGGCGGCGCAGGGCATCCGCCCGCTGTGGGTCATCCGCAGCCCCTAGTTGCAATCCGGCGCGATTTACGGTATGCTTGGGCAGGTGAGAACGATGCGGAACTATAAGCTGACAATTCAATATGACGGCGGTCGTTACAGCGGCTGGCAGGTGCAGGGCAACACGGAGCAGACCATTCAGGGCAAGCTCCAGCGGGTGCTGGGAGAGCTGGACGGCGGCGAGGTGGAAGTCCACGGCTCCGGCCGCACCGATGCGGGCGTCCACGCCCGGGGGCAGATCGCCAATGTAAAACTGCGCACTGCGCCGGACTGCGCCGCCGTGCTGGAATACTGCTGGACGCATCTGCCCCGGGACATCGCGGTCACTGCCGTCGTCCCCGCCCCGGAGCGCTTTCACGCCCGACTGAACGCAAAGGCCAAGCGCTACGTCTATCGCATCTGGAACAGCCCAATCCCCAATGTGTTTGAGCGGAAATTCCTCTGCCCGCTGGCCGAGCCGCTGGACGTGGAGGCCATGTGCCAGGCGGCGGAGCAGCTGTGCGGCACCCACGATTTCCGCTCCTTCTGCGGTCTGCGCCGGTTCAAGAAGTCCACTGTCCGCACGGTCACGGCCATTGAGATCGAGCGGATCGGGCCGGAGGTGCGGCTCAGCTTCACGGGGAACGGCTTTCTCAATCAGATGGTGCGCATCCTGACCGGTACGCTGGTGGAGGTCGGCCTCGGCCTGCGCACAGCGGAGGATATGCCCGCCATTCTGGCCGCCCAGGACCGCTCCGCCGCCGGCCGCACCATGCCCCCAGAGGGGCTGATACTGGATGAGGTGTTTTATTGAAATTGGGGTTTGTAGGTTTGCAATGCGCCAAGCTTGGCTCCCCTCTGGGGCAGCCAAGTTTTAGTGCCCTGCTCTTCCAAGACCCACGATTTATACCTGGAAGGTGTCTGCCCGATCCCCCTTTGTTCTGCAAGTTTGGAACGGCAGGTGTAAGCTGCAGACGCAGAATGCAAAACCGGGACAGGAAATTTTGGTTTTCCTGTCCCGGTTCATTTTATTTTATTTTGTATTCTCCCGCTTCCAGTTGAAGTAGAGCAGTACGGTGCGCCCGCACCAGCAGACGATGGCAACGATCGCCCAGCCCCAGATCGGAAAAAGCAGGCTCATCCGGCCCACGATCACACAGCAGAACAGGCTGATGACGAGGCCGATGAGCAGGTTGGTCTTATTCTGCGCCCAGAAGCGCTGAAAAGTGGGGTTGTTCTGATCCATAGCCGCCTCCTATCAATAGCGCCGCTGGAGTCCGACCACTTTGCCGAGGATGCGGGCAAAGGTGCCGTCGATGGGCTGATAGTCGTCGTTTTCCGGCAGCAGCCAGACATGGCCGTTCCTGCGGGAGAAGCGCTTGCAGGTGGCCTCGTCCCCGATGAGGGCAATGACGATCTCGCCGTTGACGGCGGTCTCCTGACGGCGGACGATGACCTGGTCGCCGGGCAGAATGCCCGCCTTCAGCATACTCTCGCCCCGGATGCGCAGGGCGAAGCAGTCCTCGCCGTTGGTGTCAAAGGGGATATACTCCTCCACGCACTCCTGAGCCAGAATGGGCGCGCCGGCGGCTACATCGCCCAGCAGGGGCACCCGGTTCTCCGGCAGCTGTGGCGGCAGCTCCACCCGGTGGACGGCGGTGATGGCCCGAGTCTTGCCCGCACCGCGGGTGATGACGCCGGCCTCCTCCAGACTCTTTAAATGAAAGTGGACGGTGGACGGGCTCTTGAGGCCCACCGCGTCGGCGATCTCCCGGACGGAGGGAGGGTAGCCGTTCTGCTCCGTGAAGGAGAGGATAAATTCATAAATGCGGGTCTGTTTCGGTGAGAGCTGGTTCATGAAACACCCTCCTGACGCTAAATTTTTGCTTTTTTCTGTATCATAACATACATTATCACAAAAAGCAAACATTTGTTCTAATATATTTATACATTTTTGCAGATTGACATTTCAGCCAAACCGAGTAAAATAATAAGCGTGCTAATGATTAGTTGGCTTATTTTCAGTCGGCTAACGAATTTTAACAGAAAGAGAGGTGACGCTGTTTCATGCGGCCAAAGAATGCCACCGAGGAACTGATGCTGTTCCACGATGTTCACAGGGCCCACCAGAACGCGATCCTTGCGGCGCTGGCCGAGCGGGGCGTGCAGGATGTGGGGCAGCCCAAAGTGCTGTTCGTACTGTCCACCCTTCAGCATGGCTGCGCGACCCAGCGGGAGCTGGCCGACATGGTCCACGTCTCCGCCGCCACCATGGCCAACAGCCTGAAGCGGCTGGAGCGCAACGGCTATATTCAGCGCCAGTCTGACGAGCGGGACAGCCGCTGCAACCGGATCGTCATCACCCAGAAGGGATTGGAGGCAGTGAAGCGCTGCCAGGACGCCTTCGACTCCGTGGATACCCAGCTCTATGCCGGATTTACGGCGGAGGAGGTCGAAGGGTTGAAAAACGCCTTCCGCCGGATGCTGCAAAATATGTATGCGGTCGGCGGTGACCGGGATGCCCAATGCCCGCCCCCGCCCCCTGATATGTAAGGAAAGGAAGATTCCATGATTAAACGACTGTTTTCCTACGCGGGAGAGTACAAGAAATATGTATTTCTCGCGCCGCTGTTCGTCATTCTGGAGACAGCCGGTGAGCTGGCCCTCCCCCTGCTGATCGCCAAGATCATCGACGACGGCATTATGATGGGCAACCTGCCCGTGATCTATCGGATCGGCGTTTATATGCTGATTATGGCCGTTGCGGCGGTCTTCCTGGGTGCCTTCGGTGCCAAGTTCGGCTCCTATGGCTCCGTTGGCATCGGCGCCAACCTCCGCAAGGCGGAGTTTGACAACATCAGCCGGTTCTCCTTTGCGGACATCGACTATTTCTCCTCCGCCTCACTGGTGACCCGCCTCACCAACGACGTGACCAACGTGCAGAACTTCACAATGATGATGATCCGTATGCTGTGGCGTGTGCTGACCCAGATCGTCGTGTCCCTGATCGTGCTGTTCTCCATGCAGTGGAAGCTGGCCCTCATTCTGGTGGCGGCGATCCCCGTGATCGGCGCGGCCATTGCTGTGCTGATGATCAAGTGCCACCCGCTGTTTGAGCTGATGCAGAAGAAGATCGACGAGCTGAACGAAAAGGTGCAGGAAAACCTCATCGGCATCCGGGTGGTCAAGGCCTTTGTCCGGGAAGACTATGAGGAGGAGAAGTTCCAGAACGCCAATGATGCCTTCACCCATGCGGGCTTGAAGGCCGTGCTGACCATCGTGCTCCAGCAGCCCATCATGATGATGGGCATCACCATCGTCACCGGCCTGGTGCTGTACTTTGGCGGCCACATGGTGCTGGGCGGCACGCTGGCTGTCGGCACCCTGTCCTCCATCGTCACCTATATTTTCAATATTCTGATCTCCATTATGATGATCGCCATGGTGCTGCTGCAGTACGTCCGCGCCAGCGCCTGCGTCGAGCGTATCTTTGAGGTCATCGACAAGGAGCCCTCCATCGAGGACGGCGAGGACGCCGCCAGTGAGCTGCCCGCTCCCGCCGGCCGGGTAGAGTTCCGCCATGTAAACTTCAAGTACAAGGCCGAGGGCAGCGGCGACGATGTGCTCCACGACATCAACTTTGTGGCCCAGCCCGGCCAGACCGTTGCCATCGTGGGCGGCACCGGCGTGGGCAAGTCCAGCCTCGTCAACCTGATCCCCCGCTTTTACGACGTCACCGGCGGCGAAGTACTGCTGGACGGTGTAGACGTACGGGATTATCCCGTGGATGAGCTGCGCCACCGCATCGGCATGGTGCTTCAGAACAACGTGCTGTTCTCCGGCACCATCCGTGAGAACCTGCTCTGGGGCGACCCCAATGCCACGGAGGAGCAGATGGTCCAGGCCGCCAAGGATGCGCAGGCCTATGACTTCATTATGAGCTTCCCCGACGGCTTCGACACCCACATGGAGCAGGGCGGCGTCAACGTCTCCGGCGGCCAGAAGCAGCGCCTGTGCATTGCCCGGGCCATGCTCCGCAAGCCCGCCGTGCTGATCCTGGACGACTCCACCTCCGCCGTGGACTCCGCCACGGAGGCCGCCATCCGCGAGTCCTTCAAGAAGAACCTGAAGGACACCACCGTCATTCTGATCGCCCAGCGCATCAGCTCCGTGCAGAGCGCCGATCAGATCCTCGTGCTGGACGAGGGCACCATCGCCGGTCACGGCACCCACGATGAACTCATGAAGTCCAACGCGATCTATCAGGAGATCTACTGGTCTCAGCAGGAAGGAGTGTCCGAGTAATGGCTGAAAACAAGCAGAAATTCGAAAAGCCCGCCGAGGGCCCCGGTGGAATGCGCGGCGGCTTCGGCAAGCCCAAGGATCTGAAGGCCACCGCTCTGCGCACCTTCAGCTACCTGACCAAGCGGCCGGTCATGCTGGCCGCCGCCCTCATCAGCGTCATTCTGAGCAGCCTGAGCGCCGTCGCCGGCACCTATGCCATGCGGCCCATCATCAACGGTCTGACCGATGCGGTCAAGTCCGGCAGCAATGTGTTCCCCGCACTGGGCAAGGGCATCCTGCTCATGAGCCTGGTCTATACCCTCATGGCGGCCACCGCTTATCTGCAGGCCAACCTGATGGCGCAGCTGGCCCAGAAGGGCTGCAATCAGCTGCGTAAGGATCTGTTCAACAAGCTGCAGGATCTGCCGCTGAGCTACTTTGACCAGCACCCCCATGGCCAGCTCATGAGCCGCTTCACCAATGATGCCGACAACGTCCAGTTGGCACTGGAGCAGAGCGTGGTGCAGCTGCTCAGCAGCGCGATCTCCTTCGTGGCTACCATCGTCATGATGATCTACCTGAGCCCGCTGCTGTTCATTGTCACCGCCGTGGTGCTGGCGCTCATCCTGCTCACCTTCAAGAAGCTGGGCGGCATGAGCCAGCGGGAGTACCGCAAGCAGCAGGCCGCGCTGGGCGCGGTCAACGGCGCCGTGCAGGAAAACATCGAGGGTCTGAAGGTCGTCAAGGCCTTCACCCACGAGGACGCCACCAAGGTGGAGTTTGAGGTGCTGAACGAGAACTACCGCGTGGCGGCCTCCAAGGCAACCACCTATTCCATGATGATGATGCCCATTTCCGCCCAGCTGACCAACGTGGGCTATGCCATTACCGCTGTGCTGGGCGGCGTGCTCAGCGTGGTGAGCGGCTTTGACGTGGGCGGATTGGTGTCCTTCCTGTCCTACTCCAAGCAGATCTCCATGCCCGTCAACCAGATCTCCATGCAGATGACCACCGTGCTGGCCGCTATGGCCGGCGCCGAGCGCATCTTCGAGGTCATGGATGCCGAGCCCGAGATCGACGAGGGTAAGGTCACCCTGGTGCAGGCTCACTGGGACGAGAACCACAACCTGTGCGAGGGCAGGGAGCCTGCCGGCAGACAGGAGCACTGGGCGTGGAAGGTGCCGGAGAGCGGCGGCTTCCGTCTGGTGGATCTGCGGGGCGACGTGCGCTTCAACGACGTATGCTTCGGCTACGTTCCCAACAAGGAAGTGCTCCACCACATCAGTGTCTATGCCAAGCCCGGTCAGAAGATCGCCTTTGTCGGTTCCACCGGCGCGGGCAAGACCACGATCACCAACCTCATCAACCGCTTTTACGAGATCCAGTCCGGCACCATCACCTATGACGGCATCGACGTCAAGGACATCGAGAAGGACTCCCTGCGCCACTCTCTGGGCGCGGTGCTGCAGGACACCCACCTGTTCACCGGCACGGTCATGGACAACATCCGCTATGGCCGTCTGGACGCCACCGACGAGGAGTGCATTGCCGCGGCGAAGGCGGCCAATGCCCACAGCTTTATCCGCCGCCTGCCCGACGGCTACCAGACCATGGTCACCGGCGATGGCGGCAACCTGAGTCAGGGCCAGCGCCAGCTGCTGGCCATCGCCCGCGCCGCTGTGGCCGACCCCCCGGTCATGGTGCTGGATGAGGCCACCTCCTCCATCGACACCCGCACCGAGGCCCTCATCAGCAAGGGCATGGACACCCTGATGGAGAACCGCACCGTGTTCGTCATCGCCCACCGCCTGTCCACCATCCGCAATGCCAACGCCATCGCGGTCATTGAGGCCGGCAAGATCATCGAGAAGGGCAGCCATCAGGAACTGCTGGACCAGAAGGGCAGATATTATCAGCTCTACACCGGCCAGTTCCAGCTCAGCTGAGACGCCCTCTCAGAAATGCGGACATTTCTGAGAGAAGATGCCCACCGCGGCGCGCAGGCAATGCAGATCTTGTTTCTTCGACGGACCAACAGGCCGCACGGCTGCTTTGCAGCTGTGCGGCCTTATGTTTATACAGCTGACCACTTAAAAATAATGGTGGATTCTAGTATACTGCAATATACAATTCAGAAGTTAAAAAATAGATGCGGTTTACGCAGTGGTTTCTTAAAATTGACCGGGTACCGCAAGCGTATCTGAAATGATAGGAGGATACAGCGATGAGCACTTATTCTTCCGCCATCATCATCTTGCTGGCACTGGCAGTGTTCTCTGTGCTGATCCTGGAAAATAACCGGATCCCCAGAAGAAAGAAACAGCTTTTTATCACAACGAATATTCTGATCGCACTGGCGGCACTGTCGGAGTGCGCCGGAGTCCATATAAGCGAGCGGCCACCCCGACGTACCAAAGGGCGTCCTTGCTGCCGCAAAGGCGCTGGATTACACGCTCACGCCCATGACCGGCGGCGCGCTCATCATGCTGATGCAGAAGCCGAATACAAAGAGCCGATCCCTGCGCGCTTTGTTTATCGGAAATGCCGTGTTTCAGGTGATCGCCGCTTTCCGCGGCTGGATGGTCGTGATCGACGATCAGAATTATATGCACGGCCCGCTCTATCCGGTCTACATGGTGTTTTACTCGGCGGTGATCATCATTATCACCATCCGAATGCTGTCTTACGGCAGGTCCTTCCAAAAACAGAACCGCAAATCGCTCTATGCCACCATACTGCTGGTCTTTGTGGGCATCGGTATGCAGGAGGTGCTGGGGGCAGCTGCCGGGTCGCCTATCTGGCGGCGACTTTCGGCTCCATCTTCCTGTTTATCCACTATTCCGAATTTTCTCAGCTCCAGCAGGACGAGAAGATCTCCGAACAGCAGGTCAGGATCGCGAACGATCCATTGACCGGCGTGTTCAGCCGCTTTCCCTATGTGGATGCGACGAGGCATATGCCGACCATGTGCCGGAGCATTTTGTCGTTTTCCTCGTCGACATCAACGGCCTGAAGGTGGTTCAATGACACAAAGGGACACGAGGCGGGCGATGAGCTGATCTGCGCGGCAGCCAAATGCGTGGAAAACACGATCGGCGCTTACGGCCGGATCTTCCGCATCGGCGGCGACGAATTTGTCGTGTTTGCGCAGATGGACAGGGCGCAGGCCGCCTCCGCAATAGACGCGCTTACGCGTGCGACCAGTGCCTGGTCGGGGCAGAAGGTCGATACCCTGAGCGTGTCCGTCGGCTGTGTCTTTGCGGAGGATCTTCCGGGCGCGTCGATCGAAGGGCTCGTCCGGGAAGCGGACATGGAGATGTATGACCAGAAGAAGGAATACTACCTGCTGACCGGCCGCGACCGCAGAAGATAAGGCATATATAAATAAAAACCGGGCATTTTCGAAGGAAATGCCCGGTTTTTATTAGTGCGGTCCGTCGTGCTTTCGCGCTTTGTACCATTGCCGGAAGCCGTCCACGGTGTGCCGGTCATCCAGATTTTTGATGGGGTGGGCCGCGGATTCGATGATCTGAGCGCAGCTTTTGGTCCGGCGCAGCTGCTCAAAGCCCGGGCCCAGCGGGTCTCCGTATCTGGCCGCCGTGGCGGCGTAGATATATTCCCGGAACAGCGGCGGCGCAGCCTCTTTGTAGATGCGCCCCAGCTCCCGGCGGCGGTGCAGCTCCCGGGCGATGGATTCCTCGTCCAGTCCCTCAGCGCGCAGCTGGGCGGGCTCCTCCCGCAGCCGGGCCACCTTTTCCTCGTATTCCCGGCGCAGGTTGCTTTCTTTCAGCCCCAGCGCACGCAGGAGATCAAGCTCATGTTCAAATTCATCCATGTGTGTCTCTCCTTTTCGTAGCTGTTTCCCAGCCTTTGACTTGATATGGCACGATTAAAAACAGCGCCTCGGCATTTTGCCGGGGCGCTGTCATTTTAAGCGTTCAAGCAGTCAGCGGGAGCGGAATTACTCGCCCTGCTTGGCCATCTTCTCGAAGTGCTCGTACTTCTTCTCGGCTTCCTTCTCGGCCTGAGCGTAGAGCTTCTCGGCGCGCTCGGGGAAGGCCAGCTTCAGGGAGGCGTAACGGGTCTCGCCCATCAGGAAGGACTGATAGTCGGCGGTAGGCGCCTTGGAGTCCATGGTGAAGGGGTTCTTGCCCTGCTCGGCCAGAGCCGGGTTGAAGCGGAACAGGTGCCAGTAACCGGCATCCACAGCGGCCTTCATCTCGCTCATGGCGTTGGCCATGCCGCCCTTCTTCTTCAGACCGTGGTTGATGCAGGGTGCATAACCGATGATGATGG
>CALEQS010000129.1 GCA_937907975.1 uncultured Clostridia bacterium
CAAAGTTACCCGCGCTGTCTAATTTGGTGTATGTTGCCGGTCACTTTGTCGAGTGGCCGGCTTTTTTTGTTGCTGTAAGGAGGCAAAACAATGGCTCTGCCCAACGACCCCATCATGCTTTTGAGCGTGGTGAACCTGAAACTGCGTGATTTCTATAAAAATCTCGATGCTCTGTGCGAAGATCTGGACGCCGACAAGGCAGACCTCTGCGCAAAGCTGAAAACTGTGGGCTACGAATACGACGCCCAGAAGAATCAGTTCGTGTGATATCTTTCCAGAAAGCTTTCTCTATAAACTGCTAACGACCGGTGCCGGAGCACAGCGACTGTGCCCGGGCGGGTTAATATAGAAGAACAAGGAGTGCTTGATTTATGATCCAGGGTACCTATTACAAAGAGTGGAGCAGCGTGCTCGGCCGCGACATGGAGTTCAAGGTGTATGGCAGCGCCGGTGTGCCGGTGCTGGCCCTGCCTGCCCGCGGGGGCCGCTTTTACGATTGGGAAAACAACGGTATGCCGGACGCCATTGCCCAGCTGTTGAACGATGGCAAAGTGCAGCTGTTCTGTGCCGACAGCATTGACGGCGAGGCCATCCTGAACGGTGACGCTGCCCTGCGCCGCCGCGCCGAGATGGAGGAGAAGTATTTTGTCTACCTCACCGCCGAGCTGGCTCCCCGCGTGCTGGCCCTGAACGGTGCCAAAAAGGACGATGCCCGGCTGTGGTGCGTGGGCATCGATCTGGGTGCCGTGCACGCAGTCAACTGCCGTCTGCGCCGCCCGAAGCTCTTCGCCGGTGCCATCGGCCTGTCCGGCATCTACGACCTGACCCGCTTCTGGGGCAGCGAAAATGACGATCTGGTGCTGCGCTGCTCTCCCCTGCTGTACCTCGATCAGAACGGCATCGCCAACAAGCTGGCTCTGGCCAAAGCTGAGGAAAACAGCCTGATGCTCTGCGCCGGTCAGGGTGCTTACGAAGGTGACGCACTGGATGATACGCAGGCTCTGGCAGACCTGCTGAAGGATCAGGGCCTGCCCGCCCATGTAGAGATCTGGGGAGGCGACGTCTCCCACGACTGGTACTGGTGGGGCAAGATGCTCAGCCTGTTCGTGCCGCGGATTCTGGAAAAGTAAAATAAGATTCAACCCTCTCAGTCATTGCTTCGCAATGCCAGCTCTCCCGAAGGGCGAGCTTTTGACATTGCCGCAGCGCTGCTGAAAGCTCCCCCTTTCGGGGGAGCTGGCGAGCGTCAGCGAGACTGAGAGGGTTTTCTTTTTGGTTGTATTTTGTCACATTTTATGATATGATGATTTTGCCGCCCGAAAAGGCGGTGATTAGGTGCTGTCTGCAAGCGCAGGTGGTCATGCTCCCGCCCGCTATCGCTGATTTATTCTACATGGAATGAAGCAGGGGTTCCGGGAGTGGAACTTTTTTGAAGGAAACTTCCCGGAGCCTTGAAGGCGAAGGGAGGGATATCGGGTGAATCTGACGGAAGTGTCAAACCTTTTGATGGTCATTCTCACACTGCTGGGTCTGATCGTTGAGGTGATCCGCCTGACCATTGAGGTCATGGATAAATTTTCGCAGAAGAAAAACGATGATAACAAAAAAGATTGACTGCCCAGCTACCAACTCGCGCAGTCAATCTTTGATTGTAGGGTAGGGAGCTGACCATGCGGACAGCACCTTTTCTATTTGTAGTATAGTGGTTTTTCTCTACTTTGTCAAGAGATGTGGTTTTTTCGGAAAGAGCTCCTTCTGCCACCGCAATAGGCGGATGGATAGACTCCTCCAGTCACCTTCGGTGCCAGCCCCCTCGGAGAGGGGGGCTGGCAGTGCATGAAGCTTCCCCTCTTCGCCAGAGGCTCCCTCCTTGAGGGAGCTGTCGAGCGGATGCGAGACTGAAGGAGTTTTATACCTCCCCACCCTATTTGTGAAAGTTTCAAATCCCTACTTGAATTGTAGGATAGGTTGTGCTATACTCATGCCGTAAGTCATATACCCCCTAAGGGTAAAGGAGATCG
>CALEQS010000130.1 GCA_937907975.1 uncultured Clostridia bacterium
GAGCTGGAGCCCGACGAGGGCACCGTCAAGTGGGGCGTCACCGCCAGCCAGTCCTACTTCCCCAAGGACAACTCCGCCTACTTCAATGGCATCGACCTCAACCTGGTGGACTGGCTGCGCCAGTACTCCGAGAACAAGGACGAGACCTATCTGCGCGGCTTCCTGGGCCGGATGCTGTTCTCCGGCGAGGATGTCTACAAGCCCGTTAAAGTCCTATCCGGCGGTGAGAAGGTGCGCTGTATGCTCTCCCGCATGATGCTGTCCGGTGCCAATGTGCTGCTGCTGGACCAGCCCACCAACCATCTGGATCTGGAGTCCATCGCTGCACTGAACAACGGCCTGATGGATGTGAAGTGCAACATTCTGCTGGCCAGCCATGACCATCAGATGATCTCCTCCGTCTGCAACCGGGTGTTCGACTTTACCAGCGACGGCAGGCTCATCGACCGCAAGACCAGCTACGACGATTATCTGACTTATATTGCCGAAAACAAGGAGTGATACGCCGTGCGCTGTCTGATCGGCATTGATCTGGGTGGCACGAATATCGCCGCCGGAGCAGTTACGCAGGACGGCCGCCTGCTGAGCAGATGCAGCCTGCCCACCGGTGCGGACCGCCCGGCGGAGGAGATCGTCCGGGATATGGCCCGGGCAGCCATGCTCAGCCTGGAGCAGGCCGGGCTGGAGCGGGACGCCGCCTGCGCCCTCGGCGTGGGTGTCCCCGGCGCGGTGGATGCCCGGAGCGGCATGGTGCTGCGCACCACCAATCTGGACTGGCGTTCCCTGCCGCTGGGGGAGCAGCTGCAAAAGCTGACCGGATTGCCGGTCTATCTGGGCAATGATGCGGACTGCGCCGCGCTGGGCGAGGTGCACGCCAGGGCGGCCCGGGACTATGACAGCGCGGTCATGATCACGCTGGGCACCGGTGTGGGCGGCGGCATCGTGGCCCATGGCCGGGTGTTCGACGGCTGGAACGGCGGCGGCACCGAGGCCGGGCATATCCCGCTCATTCTGGGCGGAGAGCTCTGCGGCTGCGGGAGGCGGGGCTGCTTTGAGGCCTATGCTTCCGCCACCGCCCTGATCCGCCAGACCCGGCGGGCGATGGAGGTGCATCCGGAGTCCGCCCTGTGGCAGGTCTGCCCGGACTCGGCTCAGGTGAACGCGAAGACACCCTTTGATGCGGCACTGCTGGGGGACGAGACCGCTCAGACAGTGCTGGATACCTATGAGGAGTATCTGGCCGCCGGCATCGGCGGCATCGTCAATCTGCTCCGCCCGCAGGTAGTGATCCTGGGCGGCGGAGTCAGCAATCAGGGGGAGACCCTGCTCACCCCCGTGCGAGAAAAACTCAGAAAATACTGCTACGCTTCGGAGTTTATTGCCCCGCCTGTGCTGGTGCGCGCCGCACTGGGCAACGACGCGGGCATCATTGGCGCCGCCCTGCTGGGACTGGGCGGCACATAAGCGAGCTTGAGAGGATCCTGAGAAAGATATGAACATTATCATTGTCGGCTGCGGCAAGGTGGGCTTCACCCTGGCCGAGACCCTCAGCTCTGAGGGGCATGATATTTCCGTAGTGGACAACAACGAGGACGCGGTGAGCCGGCTCTCTGCGCTGGATGTCATTCCCATCAAGGGCAATGGCAGCAGCTACCGGGTGCTGCTGGACGCGGGGGTGAAGGACTGCGACATCCTGATCGCCGTCACCAACCGGGATGAGATCAACCTGCTGTGCTGCCTGATCGCCAAGAAGGCGGGCAACTGCCGCACCATCGCCCGGGTGCGCAATCCGGACTATTACGGCGAGATCGACTTCATCAAGGACGAGCTGGGCCTTTCGCTGGCCATCAACCCGGAGCTGGCGGCGGCCAGCGCAATCTATCACCTGATCCGCTGCCCCTCGGCCATCGACCTGAACTCCTTCGCCAAGGGGCGGGTGCAGATGCTGTCGCTGGTGCTGCCGGAGCACTCTCCGTGGGACGGGCGCAGCCTGATCGACATTTCTGCGGAGCGCTCCACCCCGCTGCTGATCCCCATTGTGGAGTCCCATCAGAAGGCGGTCATTCCCGACGGCCGCACGGTGCTCCACGCCGGGGACCGGGTGTCCATCATCGTGCCCAATGAGCTGCTGGGCGACACCTTCCAGCGGGTGGGCATCCGCTCCAAGCCCATCAGGGACGTGATGATCATGGGCGGCGGCACCGTGGCCTACTATCTGGCCCGGCGGCTCATCCAGTCCCATATTCATGTGACCATCATCGAGCTGGATAAGCAGCGCTGCGAGGAACTGAGCGACCTGCTGCCCCGGGCCAACGTGATCTACGGCAATGCCTCCAATGAGCAGCTGCTGCTGGAGGAGGGGCTGGAGCGCACGGATGCCTTTGTCTCCCTGACGAATTTCGACGAGGAGAACATCATGCTGGCGCTCTACGCCAACAAGATGAGCCATGCCAAGCTCATCACCAAGATCAATAAGACCAACTTCAACTGCGTCATTGACGAGATCCCGGTGGGCAGCGTCGTCTCCCCCAAGCATCTGACGGCGGAGACCATTCTGCACTACGCCCGGGCGCTGCGTCCCTCTCCCGACAGCGACATGGAGGCCGTGCACATGCTGGCGGACAATCAGGTGGAAGCGCTGGCCTTCCGCATCAAGGATCAGAGCAGCGTCACCAATCAGACCCTGAACGATATGCATATCAAGAAAGGCGTGCTGGTGGGCGCGATCATCCGGGAGGGGAAGGTCATCGTCCCCTCCGGCCAGGACTGCATTCTGCCCGGCGACTTCGTTATCATCGTCACCACCCTGAAGCGGATCAACAGTATCCGGGACATTCTGGAGTAAGCGGCCATGAATTATAAACGCATTCTCTATGTGCTGGGCACGGTTTTGGCACTGACGGGTGTTTTCTTGCTGCTGCCGCTGGTGGTGGGGCTCATCTATCACGAGTACTACCCCACCCTGATGCTGGCGCTCAGCGCCTTTATCTGCATCGCAGTGGGTTTGCCCCTGACCCGGCTGAAGGCCCGTTCCAGTATGTTCACCATCAAGGACGGCTATGTGACCGTGGCGCTGTGCTGGATCGTCATGTCCGCTGCCGGAGCGCTGCCCTTTGTGTTCAGCGGCGAGATCCCAAATTATCTGGACGCCCTCTTTGAAATCGTCTCCGGCTTTACCACCACCGGCGCATCTATCCTGACCGATGTGGAGACCATGAGCCACTGTCTGCTGTTCTGGCGCTCCTTCAGCCACTGGATCGGCGGCATGGGGGTGCTGGTGTTTATCCTGACCCTGCTGCCCATGGCGGACAACGGCTCCAGCTTTTCCCTCATGCAGGCGGAGAGCCCCGGCCCGGTGGTCAGCAAGCTGGTGCCCCGGCTGCGGGCGTCGGCCCGGAGCCTTTATGGCATCTATTTCGGCATTTCCGTACTGGAGCTCATTTTGCAGGCGATCGGCGGAATGCCGCTGTTTGACAACCTGTGCCTGACCTTTGGCAGCATGGGCACCGGTGGCTTCGGCGTGCTCAATGACAGCGTGGCCGGTTATTCCCCCTATCTCCAATGGGTCATCATCATCTTTATGCTGCTGGCCGGCACCAACTTCGGCGTCTATTTCCTGCTGCTGTGTCGTCAATGGCGGGCAGTGCTGCGGATGGAGGAGGTGCGCTGGTATTATGCCATTGTGGCCGGTGCCACCCTGTTCATCTCGCTGGATCTGCTGTACTACGGCCAGTTCCACTCCGTGCGGGAGGTGCTGTTCCAGGTGGCCAGCATCATCACTACTACGGGCTACTCCACCACGGACTTTGCCCTCTGGCCCAGCTTCTCCAAGGGCATCTTGATGCTGCTCATGATGCTGGGCGCCTGTGCGGGCAGCACTGGTGGCGGCATGAAGGTTTC
The DNA here is from genome assembly GCA_937907975.1 of uncultured Clostridia bacterium. Classification (GTDB taxonomy): domain Bacteria; phylum Bacillota; class Clostridia; order Oscillospirales; family Oscillospiraceae; genus UMGS1766. The sequence continues at coordinate 3,901 of CALEQS010000130.1, forward strand.
GCGGCTGGTCATTTACCTCAAGACCGGCGTGCAGGAGCTGCGCCAGCTCGTCAAGCCCCGGGAAGTGCGCACCATCCGCATGGATGGCAAAAAGCTGGATCGGGCCGTCGTGCGGGGTTCCCTGCTGTTTCTGGTGTGCTATGTCATCATCTTCGTGATCTCTCTGCTGATCATTCAGCTGGAGAACCTTGACCTGGAGACCAGCTTTACCGCCGTGGCCGCCACCCTGAACAACATCGGCCCCGGTCTGAGCCTGGTCGGCCCTATGGCAAACTTCAGCATTATGTCCCCGTTGAGCAAAGTGGTGCTTATCTTCGATATGCTGGCAGGCCGGCTGGAGATCTTCCCAATCCTTGTTCTGCTCGCCCCTCAGACCTGGAAAAAGTAAAAAGCGAAAATGAGCTGTCCATAACGGACAGCTCATTTTTTACCACTTGAAGGGAATATCGTCTTTTGGAAGTTTATGTACGTCAAACAACGGTACAAGCTCCCGGGCGGGAACGGGCTCCGGGCGGTCGATCAGTCCGGCGGCGTGGGCCAGACGCCCTACGATCTCCTCTGGCCGGACGCCGCGCTCACGCAGCGACTGGAGCGTCAGATCGGACTCCCGCTTGGACAGCCGCCGCCCATCCGGGGCGCAGAGCAGGGGGACATGGCAGTAGTCCGGCGTGTCAAAGCCCAGCAGGTGCTGGAGGTAGATCTGCCGGGGGGTGGAGGTCAGCAGGTCACTGCCCCGGGTCACCTCGGTGACGCCCATCAGGGCATCGTCTACCACCACAGCCAGCTGGTAGGCGTACACCCCGTCGGAGCGGCGCAGGATAAAATCGCCGCAGTCCCGGGCCAGGTTTTCACTGTAAGCGCCCTGAAGCTGATCAACGAATCCGATCTCCGCGTCCGGTACCCGAATGCGCACAGCGGGATGGCGCGCCTGAGCGCGCACTGCCCGTTCCTCCGGGCTCAGATCCCGGCAGGTGCCTGGGTAGATGACCTCGCCGTCGGAGCGGTGGGGGGCGCTGGGGGCGTGGAGCTGGCCCCGGGTGCAGAAGCAGGGGTAGAGCAGACCCTGTCTTTCCAGCTGTTCCAGCGCTGCACTGTAGAATTCGCCGCGCTGACTCTGATAAAATTCCGCTCCGCCTGCGCTTCCACCCTCGTCCCAGTCCAGACCCAGCCAGCGGAGATCCTCCTCCACACCGTCGCAGAGCGGGCGCTTACAGCGATCGGGGTCCAGATCCTCCAGCCGCAGCACCATCACACCGCCCCGGCTGCGCACGGAAAGCCATGCCAGCAGGGCCGACCACGCGTTGCCCAGGTGCATCCGTCCGCTGGGGGAGGGGGCAAACCGCCCGCGTAAAGTTTTCGTATTGTTCATAGCCTTACCTCTGAAAAATCATATAAACAAAGTTCCGAGGACAAGGCCTCGGAACTCTGAGTAGGAATATGTTATCTGTGACCGCCGCCATGGCCTCCGCCGCCGAAGCCGCCTCCGCCATGACCGCCGCTGCGGCCGCCTCCGCCGAAGCCGCCACCGAAGCCGCCTCCAGGGCGGGAGTTACCGGGACGCGGACCTGCACCGGGCCGTGGACCTGCACCGGGGCGCGGACCTGCACCGGGACGAGGGCCTGCACCAGGGCGCGGGCCGGGGCCGGGACCGCCGGGCCGGGGACCGGGGCCGTGGGGATGGTGGTGCATCCGGTTCCACCACATACTGCCGGGGCGGTGCCAGAAGAAGATGGGGGTGAATATCACCGGAGGCGTGTCCATGCGGCCATAATGGCTGTACCAGCTGCGGTAGCGGCTGCGCTCCATAGAACTGAGCAGGGCATAGGCCACTACCAGCAGTGCCAGAACGACGATGACGCCGGAGAGCACATTGCTCCGCTGTTCCACCTGAGCATAGTCGGTGTAATCGCCGGTGTCCTCAGTGGGAGTCACGCCGTTTTCGGGCGAGTAGCCGCCGTTGTACTGGGAGAGATAGCTCTCCATGCCGGCCATCAGACTGGTTACGGCCGCGTCGTAGTTTCCGGCAAAGAAATCGGTGTTCACATAGGTGTCCAGATAGGAGCTGAAATTGAAGTTGGTGTAGTTGCTGCCGTTATAGAGGTAGCTCTGGTTCCCGCCGATGTCCAGCATGAGCAGGAAGTCGTTGCCCTGCAGGCTCCAGCGGTTGAACAGCGCCTCTGCATAGGCGTCCGCGTCCCAGCCCTTCAGGCTGGGCACCGTGGCCACCGCCACATAGGCGGAGTAGCTCTGGTCAAATGTGGTGTTGTAGGTGCGCACCGTGTTCTCCGTGTCCTCAGAAAGCACCTCTGCGCCGTCGCACACCCAGTTGCCCGGCGTGACGGCCAGCATATCCGCCCGGGCCATTTTTATGCCAAAAATGGCGGATACCACGATCACCGCTACGGTGATCGCCCACGCAACGGGATATTTTTTCAATGTTTTCAAAAGAAAATCACCTTTCCGGTATTATTAGGGATCGATCAGCCGGAGGGCATATGTCATATGCTCCGGCTGAGTTTATGCGTTTGGGTCAGTGCAGCTCGAGCAGCTTCTTTTTCAGCTCACCTTCGATCTTGCCCAGCTCGGCCTCGGCGGCAGCGCGCTTTTCGCGGCCCTCCTTCTGGATCTGCATGACCTCGTCCAGTGTGGCGATGAGCTGTTCATTGGTGTGCTGGAGCGTCTCAATGTCCACGATGCTGCGCTCGGCCTCTTTCGCCGTCTCAGTGGTGCCCATGCGGAGCATCTCTGCGTTCTGGCGCAGCAGGTCGTTGGTCATATTGGTGACCGCCGTCTGAGCGGCTGTGGCCTGACGGGAGTGCTCCAGACCCAGCGCCAGCACCATCTGGCTCTTCCACAGCGGGATAGTGTTCACCAGAGAGGTCTGGATCTTTTCGATCATCAGCGTGTCGTTGTTCTGGAGCAGGCGGGTCTGGGGGCCCATCTGGATGGAAATGACCCGGGTGAGCTCCAGATCGTGGATCTTCTTCTCAAAGCGGTTGCACAGGTTGACCATGTCGTTGTAGGCCTGCGCATCCTCCTGCGCGCCGGAGGCCTCTGCCTTCTTGCGCAGTTCTTCCAGTTCGCTGGCGCGGATCTGGGCCAGACGCTTCTTGCCGGCCACGATATACATGGTCAGCTCCTTGCTGTACTGCTGGTTGAGGTCAAACATCTGATCCAGCATGGCCACATCCTTCATCAGGGTGACCTGGTGGCCCTCCAGCATTTCGGTGATCTTGTCCACATTGGCCTCGGCCTTGGCATACTGAGCCTTCATCTCCTCTAGCTTGCGCTTGCTGCGCTGGAAGAGACCGAAGCCCTTTTTCTCGGGCTGGCCGACCTGCTTGAGTTCCAGCACGAGGCTGCTCAGCGCATCGCCCACAGTGCCCAGGTCCTTGGTGCGCACGCTGCTCAGCGCGGACTCGGAGAACTGAGCGATGTTTTTCTGGGCGGCGGAGCCGTACTGCATGACCTGGGTGGAGTCAGTGATGTCGATCTTGGCGGCAAAGGCGTTCACAGCCCGGCGCTCATCTTCCGTGAGCATACTCTCGTCCACAACGACGGGATCGACGGCTTCGGCCTCGGCCGGAGCGGCGCTCTCGGGCTCCAGCGTCAGCGTGGGGACGGCAGGAGCGGCAGGGGCGCTCTGGGCGGCCGCGGCGGCGCCCTCTGGCTCCAGCGTCAGCTGAGGAATGTGTTCCTGTTCGTTCATAAGGTACCTCCGTATCTATATCTCTCACTGAGCCAGTCAATGACTGCCCATCTGATCGTCGGCCAGACCGTCGCCGGTCAGCAGGCTCTGCAATACTTTGATCTCCGCGTTGATGTCCATGACCTCGCCCTGGTAGAGAGCGTCCAGCTGGCGGTCAAAGGCGGAGACGATGGCGGCCATGACCTCACTGATCCTGCCCTTGGCTCCGTCGATGTTGACGCCGGAGATGCCGGCCTCGTCCAGCCGGTCATAGGCGTTGAGCAACTTCAGGGTGGTGGGCAAATAGTAGTTGAGGAAGCGGCGGATCTGGTTTTTCTGATCCGGATGCGCCATCACATAGGCGAAGATCTTGCCGGTGGTGGCCTCGATGTGGTCGATCTGCCGGGACAGGGTGGGGTCCTCAATGCTGTCGTTCAGACGGCGCATCTCGCCCACGGCCCGGTCGCGGTCCTGGCGCAGGGCGGCGATCTCGGGGTCCACCGGCTCGGTCTTGGCCCTTGCCGGCTCTGGTTCGGCCTTTGGTTGGGCCTTCTGCTCCGGCTCAGGATCTGGTTTGGTGACGACAATGGTGCGGTCACGCCAGATCTGGCGGGCGATCAGAAATACCGCAGCCGAGATGGCCACGAGCACCGCGAAACCCAGCGGGCGGTGCACCCGGAAGAAAAAGCCGCCGATGAACCACACCACAGCGATCAGATAGACCGGCACAACACTGCGCTGTTTTTTGAGTTTTTTCATGTGCGTCACTCCTGATATTAAGTAAACCCAGTAATGAATATTCTACCGTTTTCATAGGAGAGTGTCAAGGAAAAGGAGGACGATTTCAGCACCTTCGCCGCATTGACAATCCCCGGCAGATTGAGTAAAATAAACAGATGTATTTCCAATGAATTTTGACTCATGAAAAGAGGCGTTTCAAGTTCTATGATGACCCTTGACAGCTTTAAATCCGCCCGGAGCGTGCTCTCCGGCGTCATTAACGAGACCAACCTGATCTATTCCCCTGCATTTTCCGCTTCCTGTGGCAACAATGTTTACCTGAAACCGGAAAATATGCAGGTGACCGGTGCCTATAAGATCCGTGGTGCCTATTTTAAGATCAGCACCCTTTCCGAGGAGGAGAAGGCCCTTGGCCTGATCACCGCCTCCGCAGGCAACCACGCCCAGGGCGTGGCCTACGCCGCCCGCCATGCGGGTGTCAGCGCCACGGTGGTCATGCCCACCACCACCCCCATGCTGAAGGTGAACAACACCAAGGGCTACGGCGCAAAGGTCATCCTCCACGGCTCCACGTTTGACGACGCCGCCGCCAAGGCCATGGAACTGGCCGAGAGCGAGGGCATGACCTACATCCCGCCCTTCAACGATCTGACCGTGGCCACCGGCCAGGGCACCATCGCCTATGAGATCTTCCGCAATCTGCCCGATGTGGATGTCATTCTGGTGCCCATCGGCGGCGGCGGACTGGCCTCCGGCGTCAGCACGCTGGCCAAGCTGCTCAACCCCAATGTGAAGGTCATCGGCGTGGAGCCCACCGGCGCAGCCTCCGTGAAGGCCAGCCTGGAGGCGGGCCATGTGGTGACGCTGGAGAACATCTCTACCATCGCCGACGGCGTGGCGGTAAAGACTCCCGGCGACCTGGTGTTTCCTTACATACAGCAGAACATCGACGAGATCCTCACCATTAACGACGACGAGCTGGTGGACGCCTTCCTCGACATGGCAGAGAAGCACAAGATGATCGTTGAAAACGCCGGCCTGCTCACCATTGCCGCCCTGAACCATCTGGACTGCAAGGATAAGAATGTGGTCAGCATCCTCTCCGGCGGCAATATGGACGTCATCACCATGTCCTCCCTCATCCAGCACGGCCTGATCAACCGGGGCCGTATCTTCACCTTCTCCGTCCAGCTGCCCGACCGTCCCGGTGAGCTGCTGCGGGTGGCGGAGATCATCGCCCGGGAGAACGGCAACATCATCAAGCTGGATCACAACCAGTTCATCAACATCAACCGCCAGAGCGGCGTGGAGCTGAAAGTGACGCTGGAGGCCTTCGGGCTTGACCACAAGCAGCGCATTCTGGAGGCCATGAAAGAGGCAGGCTACGATGCCCATGAGGTGCGCACCGCCGACTTCTACGACTGATCGAAATGGATATTCTTCTGCGGAAGAGAGCTCCGAACTGGAACTCCCTTCCGCAGATTATCGTCAGCGGCGGCCATGCGCCATGGCCCGGGCCGGGTCTCGGGATACGGGAGGCGGGCGTCCGGCGCATGGCCGGGACGCGAAAGCGCGCCCGGCCCGCAGCACATCCTATGCCCGCCGTGTTCTGCCTGCTACACCGATATAGTATCACCGATATTCTGCGAAATGTTGACCGCAGCATGAAAATCAGATGAAAAGAGAGGCTTGCTATGATTAAAATCGCCCCTTCCATTCTGTCTGCTGATTTCACCCAGCTGGGCAGAAGTCTGGACAGTGTGAAAAATGCCGACCTGATTCACTTTGACGTGATGGATGGCGCATTCGTGCCCAATATCTCCTTCGGCCTTCCTGTGCTCAAGGCGTTGCGGGATTATACCGACGCCATGCTGGATGTGCACCTGATGATCGAGAAGCCGGAGCGCTATATCGACGACTTTGCCGCCGCCGGTGCGGACCTCATCTCCGTTCATCTGGAGGCGGACAGTCCCCGCGGCATCCGCCGGGCGCTGGACGCCATGGAAGCCGCCGGCGTGAAGAAGGCGGTGGCTCTGCGGCCCATCACCAGTCCCAACGCCATCCTGCCCTATCTGGAGGAGCTGGATCTGGTGCTGGTCATGACGGTGGAGCCGGGCTTCGGCGGCCAGGCATTTATGGAGTCCCAGCTGGACACCATCCGTCAGGTGCGCGCACTCATTGACCGCTATAACCCCGCCTGCGATCTGGAGGTGGACGGCGGCATTAACAGCAGAACTGTCCGCAGCGCGGTGGAGGCCGGAGCCAATGTGCTGGTGGCCGGAAGCGCCGTATTCGGCGCGGCCGATCCCGCCGCCGCCATCGACGCCCTGCGCGTGTAAGGAGTTTTTCATCTATGCAGTATTTACCCCCCGCCATGGAGAAACTGGTGGAACAGTTCGCCCGCCTGCCCGGTATCGGAGCCAAGAGTGCCCAGCGGCTGGCCTTCTATGTGCTGGGTCTGCCCCGGGATCAGGCCGCCGAGTTTTCCCAGGCCATTCTGGATGCGAAGGATCGGGTGCACACCTGCCCCATCTGCCAGAATCTGACTGAGGGCGACGGTCCATGCGCCATCTGTTCCAGCTACAAGCGGGAGAAGGACACCATCTGCGTGGTGGCAGAGCCCAAGGACGTCATTGCCATGGAGCGCACCGGTGAGTATAACGGATTGTACCATGTCCTGCACGGCGTGATCTCTCCCATGAACCGGGTGGGTCCGGACGACCTGCGCATCAAAGAACTGGTGGAGCGGGTGGCCCAGGGCGGTGTGCAGGAGGTCATTATGGCCACCAACCCGGACACGGAGGGCGAGGCCACGGCCATGTACCTCTCCCGGCTGCTGAAGCCCTTTGGCGTGAAGATCACCCGGCTGGCCTATGGCATTCCGGTGGGCAGCCACCTGGAGTATGCCGACAACGCCACGCTGATGCGGGCGCTGGAGGGCAGACGAGAGATATTGTAACTTATAGCAGAAGTAAAACGCGCTCTGACACAGTTGTGCCAGAGCGCGTTCAAATTTTGATTATGCCGCTGTGGGCCATGCTGAGATCGCAAAATATAACGGTACCTTTTAAAAGTATATAAAACAGCCCCAAAGGAGAACTTCAGACTCCTTTGGGGCTGCATTTTATAGGATCTTACTTCACAAAGGCCTCGGTGACCTCAGTGATATGCTCTGCAGACAGACCGAACTGCTTCAGCAGGTCGGCGGCGGGGCCGGAGTGGCCGAACTCGTCGTTTACGCCGATGCGCTTGACGGGCACGGGGCACTTCTCTGCCACGCAGGAGCACACTGCCTCGCCCAGACCGCCGATGATGGAGTGCTCCTCCACGGTGACGATTCTGCCGCAGTCCTTGGCGGCGGCGAGCACCAGCTCCTCGTCCAGGGGCTTGATGGTGCACATATTGATGACCCGGGCGTGGATGCCCTTGGCCTCCAGTGCCTTGCCCGCCTCAATGGCCTCGTTGACCATCAAGCCGGTGGCGATGATGGCCACATCGGTGCCGTCCTGCAGCACTTCGCCCTTGCCGATCTCAAACTTGTAATCCTCGCTGTGGAACACGGGGCTGGCAAAGCGGGAGAAGCGCATATACACCGGGCCGACATACTTGGCGGCGGCGCGGACAACGGCCTTGGCCTCGATGTCGTCAGAGGGGCACATGACCACCATGCCGGGGATGGTGCGCATGACGGCGAAATCTTCGTTGCACTGGTGGCTGGCACCGTCCTCGCCCACGGAGATGCCGCCGTGAGTGGCGCCGATCTTCACGTTCAGATGGGGATAGCCCACAGTGTTGCGGATCTGCTCAAAGGCGCGTCCGGCGGCGAACATGGCGAAGGAGGAGGCAAAGGGCACAAAGCCCATGGTGCTCAGACCGGCGGCCACGCCGACCATATCCGCCTCGGCGATGCCGCAGTCAATGTGGCGCTCGGGGAATGCCTTCTTGAAAATGCCGGTTTTGGTGGCACCGGCCAGGTCGGCATCCAGCACGACCAGATTGGGCATCTCTTTGCCCAGCTCAGTCAGGGTATTGCCATAGCTTTCGCGGGTGGCGATCTTCTTCACGTCAGCCATCTTACTTCGCCTCCAGTTCTGCCAGGTGAGCGCGCAGCTCCGCCATGGCGGTCTCATACTGCTCCGTGTTGGGGGCGGTGCCATGCCAGCCGACCTGATTCTCCATGAAGCTGACGCCCTTGCCCTTGACGGTCTTCATTACAATGGCGAAGGGCTTGCCCTTCACGCCCTTGGCCAGGGTGAAGGCGGCGTCGATCTGATCGAAGTCGTGGCCATTGATCTCCACGCACTCAAAGCCGAAGGCGCGCAGCTTCTCAGGGATGGGATAGGGGCTCATGACCTCACCCACGGGGCCGTCGATCTGCAGGCCGTTGTTGTCGATAATAACGACCAGGTTGTCCAGCTTGCGGTGGGCGGCGAACATCAGCGCCTCCCAGACCTGGCCTTCCTGGATCTCGCCGTCGCCCAGCAGGGTGTAGACCCGCTCGTTCGTGCCGCGCAGCTTGGCGCCCAGCGCCATGCCGCAGGCGGTGGAGATGCCCTGGCCCAGAGAGCCGGTGGACATATCAATGCCGGGAACGGTGTTCATGTTGGGGTGGCCCTGGAGTCGGCTGCCGATGTGGCGCAGTGTTTTCAGCTCCTCCACCGGGAAAAAGCCCTTCAGGGCGAGGGTGGCGTAAAGGCCGGGGGCGGTGTGGCCCTTGGAGAGGACGAACCGGTCGCGGCTGTCCATATGGGGATCCTCGGGGTTCACGTTCATCTCTTTGAAATAGAGATAGGTGAACAGGTCGGAGGCCGACAGGCTTCCGCCGGGATGGCCGGACTTGGCGTTGTAAACGCCCTCGATCACACCCATGCGGACTTTGCAAGCGGTGATCTCAAGCTGCTTACGCTCTGCTTCTGTCATAGATTCCACGCTCCTTTTTAGTAGTGGTTCAGCACCTGAGATTATAGCATTTTCAAAGGGCTTTGTGAATAGCATTTCAATAAAAAGAGCGCCGCCGCACTCACTTGAGTGCGGCGGCGCCGGATGTACGCAGAAGGAAGAACTCAGTTCTTCTTGGACGTTGCGCGGTAGACGAAGGTCAGCACCAGACCGGCTACGGCGATGCACAGGGAGATCACAAAGGCCATGGTGTAGGTACCGGTGGCGTTGTGCACCTTGGTCAGGATAGTGGGGCCGACGATGCCGGCCAGGCAGAAGCCGATCCACATGATGCCGTAGTTCACGGTGTTGTTCTTCTGGCCGAACTGGTCGGTGCAGAAGCCGGGGAACACGCCCATAAAGGTGCCAAAGCAGATGCCGATCAGCACAACACCCACGGCAAACAGCGTCATGGCACCGGTCAGGCTGGCGCCCAGCAGGGCGGCAAGGCCGACCAGGGCGACGACCAGAGCGATGGTCAGGGTGTTGATGCGGCCCAGCTTATCGCTGAGGGAGCCGGCGACCAGACGGCCGGCGGTGTTGAACAGGCACAGCACGCTGACGAACAGAGTGGCGGTGGCGGGAGCGGCATTCACCATGTTGATGGCGATGCCCTTGGCCTGAGAGATGATCATCATGCCGAAGGTGCCGCCGCAGGTCAGCATCAGCAGCATGACATAGAAGATGGGCATTTTCAGCATCTCGACAGGGGTCTTGTCGTTGGCCTTCTTACCGGCGGCGACAGGAGCCACATAGCCGGTGGGCACGAAGCCGGCGGGGCACTTCTGCATGATGAAGGCGCCGACGCAGATGATGACGAGGAACACGATGCCGAGGATCTTGAAGGTGGCGCGGGCGCCGAAGGCGTTGCTCAACGCATCGGCCAGAGGGGCAAAGATGACGGAGCTGATGCCGTAGAATGCAGTGGTCATGCCGCCGACCATGCCGCGCTTGTCGGGGAAGAACTTGATGGTGTTGCTGATGGTGCAGCCGTAAACAAAGCTCAGGCCAAGGCCGAGGACGATGCCATACCAGAAAGTCAGATTTCCCACGCTTTTTGCGAAGCCGCAGGCAAACATACCAAGGCCGAACATCAGGCCGCCCACAAACATGACCCAGCGGGGGCCATACTTGTCGTTCAGCAGGCCGCCGATGATCATGCTGATGAAGCCCACCGCGTTGGCAGTGGAGAACACGGAGGCCATAGCACTGGCCTCCACGCCCAGCTCGGTGGCCATGGGAGCGGACAGGCTGCTCCAGGCGTACATGGAGCCGACACACAGGTTGATGAGGCAGCTCGCGATCAGAATGACCCAGCGCTTTTTCGTCAGCGCCGCGGTCTGTTCAGGGGTCATACCCATTGAAGAAACACTCCTTTTCTCGTATTAGAATAAAGAACCGCAATGATACCTATACGATAGCATTTTGTGACTGACAAGTCAATACAAATTCCGTCATAGAAGTCCCTCAAGCGTAGGAAAAATCTGCTTGTACGGGGACAAAATACTGTGTATAATAGTGTCAGAAATACAAAAACAGGAGGTAATTTGTATGAACGCTGTTTTGCAGGCTATGGAGGAGCGCCGGAGCGTGCGCGCCTATCAGGACAAGCCGGTGCCCCGGGATGTGATCGAACGCATCTGCGAAGCGGGAACCTATGCCCCCACTGGCATGGGCTTTCAGTCCCCTATCATTCTGGCGGTGACGAACAGGCAGCTGCGGGACAGGCTCTCTGCCATGAATGCCCGCATCATGGGCCGGGACGCGGATCCCTTCTAT
>CALEQS010000131.1 GCA_937907975.1 uncultured Clostridia bacterium
CTCAGAAATGCTTGCATTTCTGAGAGAGCTTGTCGAGTTTCTCGACAAGCTCAGCTCCGCTCAAACGAGCGGAGCTTTTGTCAGCTATAACTTATTTGTCTGGTACGATCTCCAGCCAATAGCCGTCTGGATCTTCGATGAAATAGATGCCCATAGATGGGTTTTCAAAGCAGATGCAGCCCATGCTCTCGTGAAGGTCATGAGCGGCATCGAAATCCTCCTTGGCCACGCCGAAGGCCAGATGGAACTCACATTCGCCCAGATCGTATTTCTGTGGATGATCCTTCACCCAGGTCAGCTCGATCTCAAAGTTGGCCGCTTTGTCGGTCAGATAGACGATGATGAAGGAGCCGTCCGCTGCCTCTTTCCGACGGCACTCTTTCATGCCCAGTGCTTTTTCATAAAAGGTAAGGGCGGTGTTCAGGTCGGCGACGTTGTGGTTGTGGTGGATGATGTGGAAGTCCATAGTTCAACACTCCTTTGTTTTTGCAAGTTTGTTGACCGCCGCTTCCAGCCGGTCAACGGCCTCTTTGGTGGTGCACCAGCTGGTGCAGTAGCGAATGGCGGAGTGGCTTTCGTCCACTCGGGACCAGAACTCGCCCTCAGAGGTGCGGCGGAGCACCTCGTAATCCGCATCGGGCAGAATGGGGAACTGCTGGTTGGTGGGGGAGTCAAAGAGCATGGGATAACCGGCGGCGCGGAAAATATCCCGCACCCGATAGGCCAGCTCATCGGCATGGCGGCCCAGCTGGGTGTAGAGTCCGTCTGCCATCAGCTCCTCAAATTGAATGCCCAGCAGACGGCCCTTGGCCAGCATACCGCCCCGCTGTTTGATGAGGTAGCGGAAATCCCGCTTCAATGCCGGATTGGTGATAACGACTGCCTCGCCGAACAGGGCGCCAACTTTGGTGCCGCCGATGTAGAATACGTCGGCCAGCTTGGCCAGCACAGGCAGAGTCACATCGGTGCCGTCGGTGGCCAGGCCGTAGCCCAGCCGGGCACCGTCCACAAACAGAGGTACGCCGAATCTGCGGCACACCTCGGAGATGGCTTTCAGCTCCGCACGGGTGTAGAGGGTGCCATATTCCGTGGGGTGGGAGATGTAGACCAGACCGGGCTGGACCATGTGCTCAAAGTTTTCGTCCTCCCGGTGGGCGATGATGGCCTTCTCAATGGTATCGGCGCTCAGCTTTCCGTTTTCGGCGGGAAGTGGGAGCACCTTGTGGCCGGTGGACTCGATCGCGCCGGTCTCGTGAACATTGATGTGGCCGCTGTCGGCGCACAGTGACCCCTGATGGGGACGCAGAATGGAGGCGATTACTGTGGTGTTGGTCTGGGTGCCGCCCACCAGAAAGTGGACGTCAGCTTTCGGGGCCTGACAGGCCTCTTTGATGAGAGCGCGGGCGTGATCACAGTGAGAATCCATGCCGTAGCCATATGTCTGTTCCAGATTGGTGCGCTCCAGCGCCTTCAGAATATTTGGGTGACAGCCTTCGCCGTAGTCACAGAGAAAAAGATCCATAGATAAATCCTCCTAAAATTACTCTCATATTATAGCAGAGATTGGCGGAAAGACAATGATTTTCGTTTTACATGGGGGAAAACTTGCGCTATAATGATATACCAATGAGAAGCGGAAAATGTAAAGATGGAAGTGAATGCATATAATGGATGAAGCAAAGATCAAAGAGGCGGTGCGGCTGCTGCTGGAGGGCATCGGCGAGGATCCTGACCGGGAGGGCCTTGCGGACACCCCGGACCGGATCGCCCGTATGTGCCATGAGGTGTTCGGCGGTCTGGAGGCCGACGCGGCAGTGCATCTCAGCAAAACCTTTTCTGTGGATAGAGATGAGATGGTCGTGGAAAAGGACATCACCTTTCACTCCATCTGCGAACACCACCTGTTGCCGTTCTTTGGCAAGGCGCACGTCGCCTATGTGCCCAATGGCCGGGTGGTGGGCATCAGCAAGCTGGCCCGCACGGTAGAGGTGTTCGCCCGGCGGCCCCAGATCCAGGAGCAGCTGACGGGTCAGATCTGTGACGCCATTATGGACACGCTGGCCCCTCAGGGCGTTATGGTGATGCTGGAGGCGGAGCATATGTGCATGACCATGCGCGGCGTGCGCAAGCCGGGTACGCAGACTGTCACTACGGCCTGCCGTGGGTGCTTTGAAACTGACATGGCGCTCCAGAACCGCTTCTTCCAGATGGTGAAGTGATGGAGCGCGTGGATGCGATCCTGCGCCACCCGGTGTTCACCACCGCGCTGGCAGAGCTTCACATGCTGGAGCGGGAGCGCATTTTCTGCCGCCACGGTCTGGAGCACCTGCTGGACGTGGCCCGGCTCATGTATATCTATGACCGGGAGGCGGGACTTGGCATTGCGCAGGAGACGCTCTATGCGGCTGCACTGCTTCACGACATCGGCCGCGCCGCCCAGTATCGGGACGGCACGCCCCATGACGAAGCGGGGGTGCATCTGGCCCGTCCTATTTTAGAGGACTGCGGCTTTACAGCGCAGGAGATCATGGAGATCCTGACCGCCATCGGCGGCCACCGTGTACCGGGAGAGACTGCCCCGCTGGGACGGCTTCTCTACCGGGCGGATAAAAAAAGCCGGCCCTGTTACGCCTGCTCCGCAGCGGGGGTGTGTAACTGGCCGGAGGAGAAAAAGAATCATTCTTTGGAGTTTTGACAAGCTATGAAAACGATCAAAATCGGTACAAAAGACTTTCAGACCCGGGGTGCCACCTATGTGATGGGCATTCTGAATGTCACCCCGGACTCTTTCTCGGACGGGGGGAAGTTCAACCATATGGACGCCGCCCTCCACCATGTGGAGGAGATGCTGGTGGACGGCATGGATGTGCTGGACATCGGCGGCGAATCCACCCGCCCGGGCTACACGAAGCTGTCAGACCAGGAGGAGATCGACCGGGTGGCCCCGATTATCGAAGCAGTGAAGGCACGCTTTGATGTGCCGGTCTCGCTGGACACCTATAAGAGTGCCGTGGCCGAGGCCGGCCTGAAGGCGGGTGTAGACCTCATCAATGACATCTGGGGCCTGAAATACGACGAGAAGATGGGGCCGGTCATTGCAAAATACGGCGTGCCCTGTTGTCTGATGCACAACCGGGAGAACAGCGATTACCGTATGCTCATCCCGGACATCTGCGCAGATCTGGAGGAAAGCCTGGCCATCGCTGAGGACGCGGGCATCGACCCGGACCAGATCATCCTCGACCCGGGCATCGGGTTTGGCAAGACCTATGAGCAGAATCTGGCGGTCATCCACCATCTGGAGGAGCTGAGCCGCTTTGACCTGCCCATCCTGCTGGGCACCAGCCGCAAGTCCGTCATCGGCCTGACGCTGGATCTGCCCGCCGAGGAGCGGATGGAGGGCACGCTGGTCACCACCGTTCTGGCGGTGGAGAAGGGCTGCTCCTTTGTACGTGTCCACGACGTCAAGGAGAATGTCCGGGCCATCCGCATGGTCCGCGCCATTCTGGAGGCAGAGTGAGCCGTGGATCAGATCAGGATTGACGATCTGCGCTTTTTTGCCCACCACGGTGTGTTCGATTTTGAGACGGAGCAGGGGCAGAATTTTGTGCTTTCCGTTGTTATGGAAACCGATACCCGCCGGGCGGGGAAGACCGACGCACTGGAGGACAGCACCAGCTATGCCGATGCGGTGGAGTTCCTGGTCTCCTTTCTGACAGAGCACACCTTCAAGCTGCTGGAGGCGGCGGCGGAGCAGGCCGCACAGGCCCTGCTGCTGCGCTATCCGCTCATCCGCGCGGTGGAGCTTGAGCTCAGGAAGCCGGAGGCCCCCATCAAGCTGGACTTTGAGAGTGTGGGGGTGCGCATCCGCCGGGGCTGGCACACGGCCTATATCGCCCTGGGCTCCAATCTGGGGGATAAACAGAGCTATATCCAGTCTGCGCTGGACGGCATGGCGGAAAATAAACTCATCCGTGTAAAGAAGACCTCCACTCTCATTACCACCGCACCCTATGGCGGGGTGGAGCAGGATGAATTTCTGAACGGTGTCTGCCAGATCGAGACGCTTTACACCCCTGAGGAACTGCTGGATTTCCTGCATCTGCTGGAGCAGGCCGCCCACCGGGAGCGCAAGGTCCACTGGGGGCCGAGAACGCTGGATCTGGATATTCTGCTTTACGATAATATAATTATGTCGACTGACAGACTGACGATCCCACATATTGATATACAGCACCGGGACTTTGTTCTGGCGCCCATGGCGGAGATCGCCCCCTATGTGGAGCACCCGGTGCTCCACAAGCCCATGCTCCAGCTGTGGAAGGAGCTGGAGGGCACTTGGAGCTGATTGCGGCGGTGGACCGCCGCTGGGCCATTGGACGGGGTGAAAGACTGCTGTTCTCTATCCCGGAGGATCTGCATCACTTCCGTGCCCTGACAGAGGGAAACGCCATTGTATATGGCCGCCGCACGCTGTCCACCTTTCCCGGCGGGCGCCCCCTGCCCGGAAGACACAACTATGTGCTTACCCACGCGCCGGAGACACTTCCGACGGATGCCGTGGGCGTACGCTCTGTGGATGCGCTTCTCAGCGCGTCAGCGGGGGAGAGCCGCCTTTTTGTCGTGGGTGGGGAGATGGTCTACCGACAGCTTCTGCCCCTCTGCACGTCTGCGTGGATCACGCAGGTGGATGCCGACGGCGCGGGGGACAAATTCTGCCCAGATCTGGATGCCGATCAGGCGTGGACGCTGGCCGACTGCGGCGCATGGCAGGAGCATAACGGCCTGCGCTATCGTTTTTGCCGCTATAAGCGAAAAGAGCTGTGACCGACATTGGTCACAGCTCTTTTTTAATCGTCATTTCATTGTATTTCTGTCCAGCTTGTGGTAAGCTGAGTCCAGTTCCGATCCATAGAGAGGAAGGAGTATTGTTATGTCAAAGTCTAAGGATTCCTCCGGCGGCCGGACGGCGAAAACGGTCATCATCAGCCTGATCGTCACGCTGGTTTTCGGCGCGCTCTATTTCTATCTGGCTCTGCCGCCCCTCAATCCGCAGGCACCGGAGTTCTGGGTGTTTCTGATCCTCTTGCTGGCGGTCTATTCCGTCTGCACCCTGATCGTCGCGGGTGTCCGGGCCGGGCGGGAGAATATCGTGGAGCTGCCCCGGGCGCTGGCGCGATCCTGCAAGGTGCCGCTTATCCTGGGCGGCGTTATTCTGGCGGTCTGCGTAGTAGGTACGCTGACCGGTGCGGCCATTTTCCGCTCCGGTGCCTACTATGATCTGCTGGATGTCCAGACCGGCGACTTCACCGAGGATGTGGCGGAGATCTCTTACAGCGAGATCCCCATGCTGGATAAGGACTCCAGCATCCAGCTGGGCCGCCGCGCGCTGGGCAGTATCAGCGCGGACAGCAATCTGGTCTCCCAGTTTGAGGTCAGCGACAGCGAGTATTCCCAGATCAACTACAAGGGTGAGCCGGTGCGGGTGGCACCGCTGGTCTACGGTAATATCATCAAGTGGTTCAATAACCGTGCCCAGGGCCTGCCTGGCTATATCGTGGTCAACATGGTGACCCAGGAGGCCGACCTCGTCCAGCTCAGCGATGGCATCAAGTATTCCACTGGCGAGCACTTTGGCCGCAACCTCTACCGCACGCTCCGCTTCCGCTATCCCACCATGATGTTCGGCGACGTCAACTTTGAGATTGACGAGGACGGCACGCCGTGGTGGATCTGCTCCCGTCTGGTGAAGCGCATCGGCCTGTTCGGCGGCGCAGACGTGCAGGGCGCAGTGCTGGTCAATGCCGTCACCGGCGAGTCCAGCTATATGGAGGAAGTGCCCAACTGGGTGGACCGGGTCTATGATGCCGACCTGCTGGTCCAGCAGTACAACTACCATGGCCGCTATGTCAACGGCTGGATCAACTCCTGGCTGGGTCAGAAGGGCATCACCACCACGACGGAGGGCTACAATTATATTGCCCTGAACGACGATGTGTACCTCTATACCGGCGTGACCTCCGCCGGCGGGGACGAGTCCAATGTGGGCTTTATCCTCATTAACCAGCGCACCAAGGAGGCCAAATATTATAATATCACCGGTGCTACCGAGTACTCCGCCATGTCCTCGGCCCAGGGCGCGGTGCAGCACCTCAACTATACCGCCACCTTCCCGATCCTGCTGAATATCTCCGATCAGCCCACCTATTTCATGGCGCTGAAGGACTCGGCAGAGCTGGTCAAGATGTACGCCATGGTCAATGTGTCCGACTACCAGATCACAGCTACCGGCACCTCCGTGGCCCAGTGCCAGCAGAACTATGAACAGCTGCTGAGCCAGAACGGCGTGCAGGTGACGGAGCCCACCGTGGATGATGCGGCGGAGCAGGAAACCATCAGCGGCACCGTGACGGAGATCCGCTCCGCAGTGGTGGACGGCAATACCATCTTCTACTTTGCGCTGGGCGGCGATGTTTATTACGCTGTGAGCGCTCAGAACTGCCAGAAGGCGGCCATTATCAATGTAGGGGATGCGGTCACGATCACCTATCTGCCCGGCGATGGGGACATTCTGACGGCCTCTCAGATCAAATCCTAAATCTTATTCCTGATCATGCGGGGAGCGATGAGCAGCGCTCCCCGCGCATTTTTCCTGTTTCGGCGGCATAAGCTCGTCAGCAGGGAGGGAATGCCATGGAGGAAAACTCTTATCTTACGGATCGTTCGTCGGTGCAGTATATCCCCGGTCGGCGGACGCTCAGCAATTTTCTTGCCGCCGCGCTGGCCCCAGTGGGTACGACGCTCTATGTCTATGGCGGCGGCTGGAACCGGCAGGATACTGGTGCATCGGCACAGGCAGTCACGATTGGCGTGCCCGCACCATGGCGGGAATTTTTCCTGCGGCAGGACGAGCGCTATGATTATCGGGATTACCGCAGTGCTCCGGAAGCTGTCTGCAATCCCTTCGGCTGGGCTGGGGCGGACTGCTCCGGCTATCTGGGCTGGGTGGTCTACAATACGATGCACGACCGCTCCGACGGGGCGGGCTATGTGCGTCCCGCCGTTGAAATGGCCCGGGCGCTGGCGGAACGGTACTGCTATGGCGTATGGACGCAGCTCTATGCGCCGGAGGAGCTCCGCCCCGGTGATGTTGTGAGCATTCCGGGCCACGTCTGGATCTGCCTGGGCCGGTGCGGCGACGGAAGTATTGTGATCGTGCACTCCACGCCCAGCCCCAGTGTCACCGGCCAGCCCGGCGGCGGCGTTCAGCTCTCCGGTGTGGGGGAGCGGGAGGAGTGCCAGGCTGCCGAGCTGGCCCGGCGATATATGAGCCGGTATTATTCGGAGTGGAGCCGACGCTATCAGGCAGTGCATAAAAGCCTTGCGGATTACACAAGGGCAGAGGGGGAATGCGCCGGCCGCTTCCGCTGGTCGCCGGCCGTGCTGTCAGATCCGGACGGATGTGCCGGATGGAGCGTGGAGGCACTTTTATCCAGCCTTTTTGATATAGCAGATCCGGAAAAGAAAAAAGACTGAAATCAAAAGATTTCAGTCTTTTTTCGTGGTCCGAGTGTTGAGATTCGAACTCAAGGCCTCTTGAACCCCATTCAAGCGCGATACCAAACTTCGCCACACCCGGATCTCTATGAAGTTGTGCGCCTCTCAGCGACAGGTAATATAATAGCACAGTCTTGGAGAGAATGCAAGCTTTTTCGCAAACTTTTTTAAAATTATTTTTTCAAGTGCGAAATGGGCTGTTTCAGTGTGTCTCTTTCTGAGATTCCAGCGCGGTAAAATAGCTGCTGATGCGGGCAAGCAGCTCCTTTGCGGCGGCGGATTGAAACTGACCCGGCTTGCACATAATGCCGATCTTGTGAAAGGCGAAGTCGTCGGAGAGGGGAACCGCGGCAGTGCAGGCGCGGCCCTTGGCATTAGAGCGCCCCAGGTAGAGCGAGCGCGGCACAATCATGACGCCGACACCGTCGGCCACCAGATCGGTGCAGAGGTCATCCTCTGTGCCCTTATAGACGATCCTGGGGGTAAAGCCGGCTTTCTGGCACAGGCGGATAACGGGGTTTTCGCGCTCAGCGCCCAAATAGCGAATGATAAACTTTTCGTTGCGCAGTTCCTCGGCGGCAATGCTCCGGCGTGTGATCAGCGGATGTCCCGGGGGCAGCATGACGGCCAGCGGATCCCGGCAGAGAAGCGTCCACTCCAGCTCCTGCCCATAGATCTGGTGATCGCAGATGGCAAAGTTCAGCGTACAGTCGTCCAGCCCGGCCTTGATCCGCTCATCGGATAAAAAGGTGCAGTTTACCTGTACGTTGGAATGATCGAGCAGAAACCGGTGTAGGATGTGGCGGATGTAGATCCCCTCGGTCAGTGCCAGATGGATCACGCCCCGCTCCAGCCCGGCCCGCTCCTTGACCGCGGCAACGGTATTGTCCAGCCCGTTTAGCATCTGAATGACGTGCTGGAGGAAGAAGCGGCCATCGGTATTCAGCGTGATCTTGCCGCCTTTTTTGCGATCAAAGAGCAGAACGCCGATCTCGCCCTCCAGCTGGGCAATAGAGCGGCTGAGGGCAGACTGAGTGATGTGCAGTTCCAAGGCCGCCTTGGTAAAGCTCTCATATTTGGCCACGGTTTTAAAATAGGTCAGCTGGGTGATCTCCATTTTTGCCGCCTCACTTTCTTTTCTTTATTATAACCTATTCCTGAAACTCATGCAATCTGGAAAAAAGGACGTAAATATGAAAAGGGCAGCCGCTGATTTGGCGGCTGCCCCGTGGTAAGCATCTTTATTTCAGTGCGGGAACGATCAGTTCCAGTGAGTTTGTGCCCTTATTCGGTGCCTGCCAGGTGCCGGAGAACACATAGACCGGCTGGTAAAAGCTCTTGCTGTCCAGTTCATAGCGCAGCTCCACGGCGGTGATATTGAGCCGGTCCAGGCCGATGCGTTCCAGATCGTCACCGCTCTCCACGCCCCACCAGAAGGTATAGGTGCCGTTTTCATAGGAGTAATCGGTCAGCGGCTCTGTGAGCGGGTGCTTGGCCTGGTATTTATGCCATTGAGTTCGGTCGATGGCGCACAGCCATGTGGATACCCGGCTGTCCCCTTTGAAGCGATGGGCACTCAGAAGGGCAGGGGTTGATAAAATGTCTCCTGTGTCAGCTCCTCCGCCAGCATCTCGTCCCGGGTCAGGGCCAGAAGATAGCAGAACACTGCCCGGCTGTGCTCCTGATAGACCGCATCCATGTCCTTGCTCCACATCTCCTTTCGCTGTGTCTGTAAATTGGTACAGAAAAGATCAGATCTGTTACAAAGAAAATAAAAAAGCGGCGCTGGAATTTCTGAATCATTCCAGCGCCGCTTCGGCGTTTTAAATATGGATCAGCGCTCACACATCTCATGGCGCTTGGGGCCGGTGGAGACGATCTTGATGGGGCAGCCGATGTGCTGCTCCAGGAACTCCACATAAGCCTTGGCGTTCTCAGGCAGATCTGCGTAGTTGGTGATGCCGCGGATGTCGCACTTCCAGCCGGGCAGCTTGGTGAACACGGGCTTCGCACGGCCCAGCTTGGCGGGCACGGGGAAGACGTCGGTCACTTCGCCGTCGATCTCATAGCCGGTGCAGACCGGGATCTCGTCCAGATAGCCCAGCACATCCAGGCAGGTCAGGGCGACCTGAGTAGCACCCTGCACCATGCAACCGTACTTGGTGGCCACGGTATCGAACCAGCCCACGCGGCGGGGACGGCCGGTGGTGGCGCCGAACTCGCCCTTGTCGCCGCCCCGGCGGCGCAGCTCGTCGCCGGCATCGCCCAGAACCTCGCTCACGAAAGGCTCCGTCTTGGAGCCCACGCAGGAGGAGTAAGCCTTGGTGACGCAGATGACATCCTCAATGGAGGTGGGGGGCACGCAGGCACCCACGGTGCCGAAACCAGCCAGAGTGTGGCTGGAGGTGGTCATGGGGCAGATGCCCAGATCGGGGTCCTTCATGCTGCCCAGCTGGCCCTCCAGCAGGACGGTCTTACCTTCTTTGAGTGCCTTGTGGACAAAGCCCACCGCATCGCCCACATAGGGGCGGATCAGCTCGCGGTACTCGAGCAGCTGCTGATAGAGCGCCTCAGCGTCCACCGGGGGCTTGTGATAGAGGTGCTCGAAGATGATGTTCTTCATCTCGACAGCGGCATCCAGACGGGACTTCAGACGCTCCTCGTCGAA
>CALEQS010000132.1 GCA_937907975.1 uncultured Clostridia bacterium
CAGCTGGGCAAGGGCGTGGGCATCATGACCCACTGCAACGCCGGCACGCTGGCCACCGCCAAGTATGGCACGGCGCTTGCCCCCATGTACATTGCCCTCGAGCATGGCTGGGACGGAAAGAAGGATCTGCACGTCTACTGCGACGAGACCCGCCCCCTGCTGCAGGGTGCGCGCCTGAGCGCCTATGAGATGCAGGCCGCCGGTATCGACACCTATGTCCAGTGCGACAACATGGCATCCTACACCATGAAGAGCGGCAAGATCGGCATCATCTTCGTTGGCTGCGACCGCGTGGCCGCCAACGGCGACTTTGCCAACAAGATCGGCACCAGCGGCGTGGCCATCATCGCCAAGCACTACGGCGTGCCCTTCTACTGCTGCGCCCCCTCCTCCACCATCGACATGACCATGGAGTCCGGCGACGAGATCCACATCGAGCAGCGCAAGCCCGAGGAAGTCACCGAGATGTGGTATGAGAAGCGCATGGCCCCCGAGGGTGTCGGCGTGGTCAATCCTGCCTTTGATGTGACCGACCACAACTTGGTCACCGGCATTATCACCGAGAAGGGCATTGCCTATCCCGATGAGACCGGCTCCTTCAAGTCCGCCTTCGAGAAGATGGGCATCAAGCCCGTCGAGAAGTTCGTCGACAAGAAGTAAATTTTCCCCACTCAAAACGCGGAAAACAGAACGTGGGGCGGATCTGATGATCCGCCCCACGCGAACTGGTTTCTTCTGAGACTTCAATAAATGAGCACCTGATTGCGCTTCAGGCAGTCCTTCCACTCCGGTGAGAAGTCCGTATCCATGATGATGCCGTCCAGTTCCTTGAGTCCGCAGACGCTGGAGAAGGAGGCGTTGTTCAGCTTGGAGTGATCCACCGCCAGGTACTTGAGCTTGGCGTGCTCCAGCGCGATGCGGTGCAGCACGGCGTCGTTGTCGTTGGTGTCGGTGATGCCGAACTCCATGCTCACGCTGCGGCAGGAGATGAAGGCCTTGTCCAGAAAATACTGCTGAAGGTTGCGCACCGCGCCGTCCCCGCCGAAGCTCTTGGAGGAGCTGTGAAATTCTCCGCCGATGAGCACCAGATGCACCGTCTTGGACGTGGACAGGATGTTGGCGATCTCCAGCGAGTTGGTGACCACCGTCAGCTTTCGGTCGGCGATCTTTCGGGCGATGAACCACGCCGTGGTGGAGCCGTCCAGAAAGATGAAGTCTCCGGGCTGGATCAGCGCGTCGCACTTCTGGGCGATCTGCTGCTTTTCCGCTGTTTTCAGGATCTGCCGCGTGGAGATGTCTATATCGTTCTGCACACCCTCCAGGATGTAGGCGCCTCCATGCGTCCGAATCAGTTCACCGTCCTCCTCCATGGCCCGCAGGTCACGGCGGATGGTCTCCTTTGTCACGTTGAGTCTCGCGGCAAGGTCAGTGATGGTCACGCTTTTGTGTTCCTGAAGCTGCTCTTTGATCGCGTTTCTCCGGGCAATCGCAAGCATTGAAACTCCCCTTTCTTGTTTTGTTGTGTTTTGTTGGATTCAGCATAGCACATCCAACGGGAAAAGGCAACCAATATATGGACAATGTTCCATAGGAGGCGTACAGGACTATGAAATTCAAGGGTTATTCCGATGAAGTACTCCTCGCCCAGTTGAAGGGCCGCTTCTCCGTCTCTTACCGCATCGCCGCCGACGAGCGGACCGCGCTGGAGATGGCTAAGAGCATCTGCGTGGAGCAGACGGTGGAATTTCCCGCCGCCCACATTGAGTGTGATGCCATCCACTCCGACATCATCGGCCGGCTGGAGCAGTTCGAGGCCTGCGAGGGCGGCTATCGGGCGCTCATCAGCTATTCCGACCAGTCCGCCACGGAGGAGTTTGCCCAGTTTTTCAATGTGGTGTTCGGCAACACCAGCCTGCTGCCCGGCATCACTGTGGAGCGCATCAATCTGTCCGAGGAGCTGCTGGAGTGGTTCCCCGGCCCGAAATTCGGTGTGGCCGGGCTGCGGGAGCGGCTGGGCGTCTATGACCGCCCGCTGGCCTTTACCGCGCTGAAGCCCATGGGCCTGCCCACTGAGGCGCTGGCCGACGAGGCCTATCACTGCGCCAAAGGCGGGGTGGATCTCATTAAAGACGATCATGGCCTGATGAATCAGACCTTCTCCGATTACAAGGACCGGATCAAGGCGGTCTGCGAGGCCGTCCGGCAGGGCAATAAGGAGAGCGGACACCACACCGCCTATATCCCCAACCTGAGTGGCCGGTGCGACGCGATCATGGACCGCATCCATTACGCCGAGGACTGCGGCGCGGGCGGCATCATGCTGGCTCCGGGCCTTGTGGGCTATGATACCATGCAGTACGCCGCGCGGAATACCGTCCTCCCGGTGGTGGCCCATCCGGCTATGGCCGGATGCCTGCTGGACAAGGGCAGCGGAGGCTTTGACTGCGGCTGCGTGCTCGGCCAGCTGCCCCGCCTTTGCGGCGCAGACATCACCGTGTTCCCCAACTTCGGCGGACGCTTCTCCCTGTCTCAGGCTCAGTGCCGCTCCATTATGGAGCTGTGTACCGAGAAGGCCGGCGATATGAAGCCGATCTTCCCCAGCCCCGCCGGCGGCATGACCTTCGAGAAGGTGACCCCCATGAAGGAGTTCTACGGAAACGATGTCTGCCTGCTTATGGGCGGCGGACTGTTCACCGTCACGCCGGATCTGAGCGGCAACTGCGAAAAATTCATTGAGATGCTGAGTAAATAAGGATAGATACTTCACTAAGGAAAGAGGTTGATTGCATGAATTACAGAAATGGCGATTTCCCCAGCGATTACGAGGCAAAACAGGCCATTCTGGAAGTTGGCC
>CALEQS010000133.1 GCA_937907975.1 uncultured Clostridia bacterium
GCATGATCAATGCGGGCATCTGCCCGGACGACAAGGTGCTGATCCATCGCCAGAGTACGGCGGAGAGCGGCCAGATCGTGGCCTGTATCGTGGACGGCGAGGCGGCGACACTCAAGCGGTTCCGCCGGCAGGGTCAGTTTGTCATTCTTCAGCCGGAAAATTCCGCCTATGAACCCCGCATCGTGCCGGAGCAGGAGTTTGAGCTGGGCACCGCCGTCATTGTCGGTGTGGCGGAAAAACTGGTGCGGAATCTGAAGCTGTCTTAATTATTTTGATTGATGGAGGTATATTATGGAAGTGAAGAACCGAGATGAGATCCCCGAGCAGTACCATTGGGACCTTGCCAGCATTTTTGCAACGGACGAGGCCTTTCTGAGCGCACTGGAGGAGGCCAGGGCCTATCCCGGCAAGTGCGCCGCCTATCAGGGCAAAATTTCTCAGTCCGCGCAGGAGCTGCTGGCTTATCTGCGTCTGGATGACGAGATCAATGTGGCCATGGGCCGCATCTTCAACTATGCCCAGCGCAAGTGCGATGAGGACACCCGCGTCTCCAAATATCAGGATTTTGTCAGTCAGGCCATGTCCGTCTATGTGGCCATTTCCAGCGCCAGTGCGTGGTTCACGCCCGAGCTGCTCAGCCTGAACGAGGAGCAGATGGCCGCGTTTTATGCGCAGTGCCCGGAGCTGGAGCTGTACCGCCGCAATCTGGATCGGGTGTTCCGCCGCCGCGCGCACACCCTCTCTCCGGCCGAGGAGGCTCTGCTGGCCAGTGCCGGTGACATGGCCAGCCAGCCGGACAACATTTATTCCATGTTCGGCGATGCTGATCTGACCTTCCCGGATGCGGTGGATGCCAAGGGCAAAAAGCACCCCCTGACCCACGGCACTTTTGTGCCCCTGCTGTACTCCCAGGATCGGGTGCTGCGCAAGTCCGCGTTTGATTCCTTTTACAGTGTCATGCGCCAGTTCCGCAATACCTGCGCCGCCATTCTGAACGCGCAGACCAAGCAGCTCAAGTTCTTTGCCGATGCGCGCAAGTATCCCAGCACGCTGGCTGCCGCACTAGATGCCACCGAGGTGCCCACCGAGGTCTATACGAACCTTGTGGACGCGGTGCGCCGCAACCTGCCCAAAATGCACAAGTATACCCGCCTGCGCCGCAAGCTGCTGGGTGTGGATGAGCTGCATTTCTATGACCTTTATGTACCCATCGTGGACGATGTGGATATGCACTTCACCTATGAGGAAGCCTGCGACCTGATCCTGAAGGCGCTGGAGCCCATGGGCGAGGACTACTGCAATATTGTGCGCCAGGGACTGAAGCAGCGCTGGATCGACGTCTATGAGAACCCCGGCAAGCGCAGTGGTGCCTATTCCGCCGGCGGCTACTCCATGCATCCTTTTATTCTGCTGAACTTCCAGGGGACGCTGAATGATGTGTTTACTCTGATCCATGAGATGGGCCACTCCATGCACACCTATCTCTCCTGTGCCAGCCAGCCCTCCTGCTACTCTGAATATGTGATTTTTGTGGCGGAGGTGGCCTCCACCTGCAATGAGGCTCTGCTGATGCAGTATCTGCTCAAGAACACCACTGACAAGCGGGAGCGCGCCTACCTCGTCAATTATTTCCTTGAGCAGTTCCGTACCACCCTGTACCGCCAGACGATGTTCGCGGAGTTTGAACTGAAGGCCAACCAGATGACGGAGCGGGGCGAGGGCCTGACCGCCGATGCCCTGTGCGATATTTACCGCCAGCTCAATGCGGACTACTTTGGACCGGATATTGTGGTGGATGATGAGATCAGTCTGGAATGGGCGCGTATCCCTCATTTCTACTATAATTATTATGTGTACCAGTATTCCACTGGCTATGCTGCGGCCATCGCCCTGTCTCAGAAGATCCTGACCGGCGGACCGGAGGCGGTGGAGCACTATCTTGGCTTCCTGAAGGGGGGGTGCTCCAAGCCTCCTATCGACCTGCTGCGCGGGGCCGGTGTGGATATGGCCACAGCCAAGCCCATTGATGATGCGCTGGCTCTTTTCGACAGTCTGCTCGATGAGATGGATGAACTGATGAACTAAAGTAGATAAGCGCATAATAGATGCCTGAGCGCCGCCGGATTGATCCGGCGGCGTTTTTTTGAAAAAAGGCTTGACAATTTGTGCTGGGAATAGTATAGTATACAAGTTCACTTGAGGAGCACTTTTTCTTACAGATGAACCCGAGAAGCTGAATCACT
>CALEQS010000134.1 GCA_937907975.1 uncultured Clostridia bacterium
TGCACCACGAGGGCGTGGACGTGTCCATCACCGGCAACTCCACCAACCCCACCCGCTTCCAGCATCCTGTCGCCGGCACCTACAAGAAGGAGTGCATCGAACAGGGTAAGAAGTATTTCTCCGTCGCCTCCGGCGGCGGCACCGGCCGCACCCTGCATCCCGACAACATGGCCGCCGGCCCCGCCTCCTACGGCATGACCGACACCATGGGCCGTATGCATTCCGACGCCCAGTTCGCCGGTTCCTCCTCTGTGCCCGCCCACGTTGAGATGATGGGCTTCCTGGGCATGGGCAACAACCCCATGGTCGGCGCCACCGTCGCCGTGGCCGTGGCCGTTGAGGAAGCACTCAAGAACAAGTAAGCCGATTCTCCTTTCACGCCCCATGGGGCAGGGTGCGATCTGCCCCCGGCAGATCGGTTGACAGCAGTCGAAACATTCTGTTTCGATCCCATGGCCGGGTCACCGTCGCCGTGGCCGCGAGAGAGACTCTCAAGGACAAGAAAATGGATCCTATTTACTACCGTGTCCTCGACATCGACGGGGACTACGCCCACCTTCAGAACACCGACGCTCCCTCTGCTGAACCCAAGCTGGTGGCCCGGGCACTTCTGCCCGAGGAGATCCAGCCGGGCAGTCTGCTGAAATGCGTCTTTCTGGAATATGAATTGGTGGCCGAATAACAAATCGGCGCGATGTTTTTGCATCGCGCCGATTTCCTTTCGTCCGGTAGACGAAGTAAAATCTGCATTTCTGAGAGAGCCTGCCAGTTTCCCGACAAGTTCAAAAGGCCCCCGGCTGTGCCGGGGGCCTTCTCTGATCGAATTTGTTTACTTGGCGTAATCGACAGCCTTGGTCTCTCGAATGAGGTTGACCTTGATCTGGCCGGGATATTCCATCTCGTCCTCGATCTTCTTGGCGATGTCGTGCGCCAGCAGAGTCATATGATCCTCGTCGATCTCCTCTGGCTTGACCATGATGCGGATCTCGCGGCCGGCCTGAATGGCATAGGCCTTCTCGACGCCCTTGAAGCTGGTGGAGATCTCCTCCAGCTTCTCTAGACGCTTGATATAGTTCTCCACATTCTCGCGGCGGGCACCGGGACGGGCAGCGGAGATGGCATCGGCGGCCTGAACAAGGCAGGCGACGATGGTCTGGGGTTCGATGTCGTTGTGGTGAGCGGCGATGGCGTGAACCACCTCTTCGCTCTCCTTGTAGCGGCGGGCCAGATCGACGCCGATCTGGACGTGGCTGCCCTCGATCTCGTGGTCAACACTCTTGCCAAGATCGTGCAGCAGGCCGGCGCGCTTGGCCATGGTCACATCGGCGCCCAGCTCGGCGGCCAGCAGGCCGGCCAGATGGGAGACCTCGATGGAGTGGCTCAGCACGTTCTGACCATAGCTGGTGCGGTAATGCTGACGGCCCAGCAGCTTGATGAGCTCCGGGTGCAGGCCGTGGACATTGGTCTCCAGCACAGCGCGCTCGCCCTCGGCCTTGATGGTGGCCTCCACCTCGCGCTTGGCCTTCTCCACCATCTCCTCGATGCGGGCGGGATGGATACGGCCGTCGGTGATAAGCCGCTCCAGCGCGATGCGGGTGATCTCCCGGCGGACGGGGTCAAAGCAGGACACCGTGATGGCCTCCGGGGTATCGTCGATGATGAGCTCCGCGCCGGTAAGGGTCTCCAGCGTGCGGATATTGCGGCCCTCGCGGCCAATGATGCGGCCCTTCATCTCGTCGTTGGGCAGAGGCACCACGGACACAGTGCTCTCCGCCACATGGTCGGCGGCACAGCGCTGGATGGCCAGCGCGATCTGCTCCCGGGCGTAGGTCTCGGCCTCTTCCTTGTAGTGGGCCTGGATCTCCTTGAGCCGGACGGCCTCCTCGTGAGTCACCTCGTCGGACAGCTGCTCGATGAGGTAAGCCTTTGCCTCGTCAGCGGTCAGGCCGCTGAGCTTCTCCAGCAGTTCCATCTCGCTCTTTTTCAGAGCCTTGACTTCCTCACGGGTCTTTTCTGCGGCGGCCAGACGGGCCTGCAGCTTCTCATCCTTCTTCTCGATGGCATCGGTCTTGCGGTCCAGGTTGTCCTCCTTCTGCTGAAGGCGGCGCTCCTGCTTCTGCAGGTCGGTCCGGCGCTCCTTGATCTCGGCGTCCAGGTCGGCGCGCTCCTTCTGGATGGTCTCCTGAGCGGCCAGCACCATTTCGCGCTTTTTGGTCTCCGCCTCCTTGATGGCCAGGTTGACAATGCGGGTGGCCTCCTGTTCGGCAGAGCCGATCTCCTTCTCGGCGTTGTTCTTGCGGATCTGGATGCCGGCGATGATACCGGCAGCCAGGCAGACAATGCCGACAATGACAGCGATCACAATAGCGATAGGATTCAAATTCATTACACCTCCTGATTTCAGTTTGTTTGGCTTTTTATGCCGGTAAATGGTCGTTTGCAGGGAATTTGCGCATAAAAAAGCACCTTGCGGATACATGATCTCTTCCGCAAAGCGCAAAGGACGGGTGAAAAAACGGCCCCTCATGGGTATTCCTGTGACGTTGATTCAGTTGCAAAACGGCGCACTATATCACTGCTCGGGTTCTAAAGCACGGTTGAAATTGAAATCTATATCAAAGGAGGAACACCGCTGTTCTCCACAAAGTATCCTTATCTATATTACAAAAATTTATGTCAAGTGTCAAGATACTTTCCATTCGTCACCATTGAAATCTTTCTGCCTGCCGCCCCAAAAATCGACACTAAGTCTCCCGGCGGCCGGCATATGCTGTAAGTGTACTGAGCGGGAGGTGGCGCAATGAAGAAAGCGAAATTCAGTCCGCCCCTGCGCCGGGTGCTGGCGCTGGGGTGTGCTTCAGCGGTGCTCTGGGGACTGTACTCCGGGGCAAAGAAGCTCCCCCTGCCCAGTCTGTGGCAGGAGGCCGAGCTGGACACGCTGGCCGGGGTGCTGGTCGCACAGGAGACAGCGGGCTTTGAAGCCGGAGGGGACGAGCAGTCCATCTGGGACGCGCTGGTGTCCTCCGAGCTGCCTGCGGACAGTGCGGGCGAGGACGAAGATGCCGCTCCCGCGGCATTGTCCTCTTCTCTGCCCGCCGCCGACTCCGCCGTGCCTGAGACGGCGGCGGAAGATCCCACTTCAGGTGAGCCGGAAAGCGATGTGCTGGAGCAGCCCGAGGAAACCCCCGCCGGCCCGGAGGACGGCGGCACAGCAGCGGCCAGGACCATTGGGGCCAATTCAGAGACGGTCTCCGGCGGCGGGGTGAGCGTCAACAACAGCACAAAGGACATCTCCGTCGATCCGACGGCGCTGGCGAACTCCACTCTGACCCAGACCATCGCCCCGGCCAGTGAGGGCCCTCAAATCCTCATCATGCACACCCACGCCACCGAGGCCTACACCATGGCGGGGAATGACCAATATGCGGAGACGGACAGCTGCCGCACTTCCGATGCCAATTATAATATGCTGCGCATCGGCGAGGAGATGAAGGCGGAGTTTGAAGCCCAGGGGTTCTCCGTGCTCCACGACACCACGCTGTACGACTACCCCAGCTATACCGGCTCCTACACCCGCTCACTGGCCGGAGTAAAGCAGATTTTAACCGACCATCCCTCCATCTCCGTGGTGCTGGATGTCCACCGGGATGCTCTCATCGCAGAGGATGGCACCGTCTATAAAGCCGTCACCGAAGTGACCGGCCTGCCCACCGCCCAGGTCATGCTGGTGGTGGGCACCAACGACGGCGGATTGGAGCACCCGAACTGGCTGGATAATCTGGATCTGGCCGCCCACATCCAGCTCCAGATGGCGGCGCTGGAGCCCACACTGCCCCGGCCCATCAATCTGCGCGCCCAGCGCTTCAATCAGCACCTGA
Source organism: uncultured Clostridia bacterium (assembly GCA_937907975.1). GTDB lineage: Bacteria > Bacillota > Clostridia > Oscillospirales > Oscillospiraceae > UMGS1766. Next base: position 3,879 of record CALEQS010000134.1, read on the forward strand.
CCCCCTGCTCTCTGCTGGTTGAAGTGGGCACCAGCGGCAACACCCTTCAGGAGGCCATCCGGGGGGCAAAATATTTTGCCCAGAGCGCCGGGGCGGTCTTCCAGACGCTGGTGCTGCGGGAGAGTTAGACCGTTCGGGCGTTGTGTTCTGGCAATAAATCTGCTATCATGTATTGGTATCTCATACTTTTGCGCGCTGCCCAGTGCGCAAATTGGAGTGATCTCAGCATGAATTTAACTGATTTGACAACCAACGTCTGCACCGCCCTGATCCGGCGCGGCATCACCCTCGCCACAGCGGAGAGCTGCACCGGCGGGCTGATCGCGGCCCATGTGACGGATGTGCCCGGTGTATCCGCCGTATTCCGGGGCGGCATCGTGTGCTACACCAACGCCGTCAAGCACAGTGCCGTGGGCGTACCGGAAGCACTGCTGGAACGCTGCGGCGCGGTATCGGACGAGGTGTGCCGCGCCCTGTGCGAAGGGGTGCGGCTGCGGCTGAACGCCGATCTGGGCCTGAGCGTCACCGGTGTGGCCGGACCTGACCCGGATGACCGGGGCAACCCGGTGGGGCTCATTTATGTAGGCCTGAGCGACGGCACGCACACCGAGGTGCGTACCCTGCATCTGACCGGGAGCCGGACAGAAAACCGCCAGAGTGCCTGCCGGGCGGCGCTGGAGCTGGTGGAAAATTATTTGAAATTGTAATAGACGAAAAGACACCCGCGTGCATTTGAACTGCACGCGAGGGTCTTTGCATAAATTCGGAGAGACTGCGCTTCACTCCCCCACATAGAAGAACTCCTGCGCCTGATCGCCGCCGAACAGGTTGTAATACTGGAGCATTTCATACTGGTCCAGCAGTTCCTGGGCGTCCTCGGGCAGATCCTCCCGATTTTCGTAGGTGGAGCCGTCCTTGAGCACATAGCCCACCGGGGTGATGCCGGTAAACGTCTCGTTCACTCGGGCAAGGAACTTCATGTAGCCGGTCTGGGGATAGCCCGCCAGGCGGCTTGCCTGCATACCGATGAAGTTGGAGCCGGTATCCACTCCCTCGGCCTCGTCGATGTCGAAGTTGGCCCAGATGAAATAGGGGGTGACGTACTGCTCCAGCAGCTCGTCCACGCTCCGCTCGTCCAGCTCTTTGCCGTAGATATCCTTATAGAGGTCGTTGCTCAGCGGCGGCTGGTGGTCGCCGAAGAAGAAAATGACCGTGGGCTCCTCCACCTGCTTATAGTGCTCGATCAGCTCCTGGATGGCGCTGTCGGTGGCGCTGGCCAGCGCCAGATACTGAGAGGTGGTGTCGCCATAGCCGTTGCCCACAAAGTCGCCGGTCAGGTGCACGCCCCGGTAGAGGTTGTTCCACTCCTTGTTATAGCCCGAGTGGTTCTGCATGGTCACGTTGAACACAAAGCAGTTCTGCCCGGCCTCCTTGGCCGCATCGGTGAGCTGATAGATCCGAGAGAAGTCCGCGCTGTCGGAGACGTATTCCCGGACAAGCTCATCGTCGGAGTAGTCCGTGGAGATGTCGTCTCCGTTCACTGTTTTATCAAGGAAGTATTCGCTGTCAAAGCCCAGCCGTTCATAGGTGGCCACCCGGTTCCAGCCGGAGGACTCATAGGGGTGGTAGGCGGAGGAGCGCACACCGAGGATCTTGGCGATCTGCGCCAGCGAGGGAGTCTGGTCGGTCAGGTAGAGCTGATAGGCCACGGTGCCGGAGGGCAGGAAGGAGGCACTGCTGCCGGTGAGGGCTTCAAACTCCACTGTGGCGGTGCCGCCGCCGGTGACGGGAGCGTACATCATGCCCTTGATGGTGTTCTCTGTCAGAGAATGATAGTAGGGTGTGGGGTCGTCGGAGAGGGTCAAGCTGTCGAACCGGGTCAGGTCGGCAAAGGACTCGTCCATGATGCCGATGAAGTTGACGGTGGTCTCTGCATCGGAGGCACTGTCACTGGTACAGCCCTCATCCTCCAGCTGGGCGATGAGCTCCAGCGCCTTTTCCTCCGAGTAGCCATCCGGCTTTTCCACCCGCATATATCGGGCGGAGACGGTGAAGTTCAGCAAAAAGCCGTTGCCGGTGGTCTTCCACTGCTGGGCGTAGATACCCAGCGTCGGGAGCATGGGCGTGAAGAAAAAAATCAGGATGTAGGCGCACCATCCGGCGCTCAGTCCCAGATTGAGCCACTTCACCCAGCGCCGCCCGCCCCATCGGGCGCGCTCCTTGGGCAGCAGGACGAGGAAGAGGATGACCAGTCCCAGAATACCCGCCGCGCCGTAGACATAGCCGTCGGGGGTATAATCGTAATTGCCCGCCACATTGGCGGCGGTGCCCAGACTCAGAAGGTCGATGGGAAACAGTGCCCGCCCCCGGAACTGGAGCACATAGTGGTTGGCAAGACCGATAATAAAGGAAAATACGCTGTCAAAGGCGATGGCGCCCCGGCGTCCGCCGGTAATGAGCCAGCCGATAAAGAGCAGACAGGTATACCACACGATATTCATGAGCCACTGCCATGGCGCAAGTGAGCTCATCTTATTCTCCACCAGCAGCTCCACCATAAGGAAGCAGATGATCGGCGTGGCGGCAAAGAGCAGCCAGAGATTGGTCTGGAGCTGGTTAGCGCGCATCAGATGCCACAGCGCGCGGAAGGGGCGGCTCACAAAGGCTCCGGCCCAGGCCAGAGCTGCTTTACATTTGGTCAGCATGGAAAAAAACCTCACAGTTAGTCACAATAAAACCTATCATACCACAATTTACGGCAGATGGGTGAAGTCAAGCTGAAATTTATGTGAAATTTGGTTTCCATTTTAAATTCACAGCATCTGATCCACCGGCATCCGATCCCTTTACCGTTCAGTCTCCCCACCCTGTCATTCTGAGGCCGCAGGCGGAAAAATCTTACAGCACAGATTTTCGATGATAGGCGCAGCAGTTGCAGCAGCTGGTGTTTTAAGATCCTTCCTTCGCTCAGAATGACAGGGGATCCACATCCCCGGTACGACCGGAAAGCCATGTCCGCGCACACTGTCTTATGGTTGCGCAGATCAGAGTGCTATGCTACACTGACAGAGGAGCGGAGGGATGCGGCATGGAATGGGAGACCTACATGGCAGAAGCGCTGGCACTGGCGCGGCAGGCCGGTGCGCTGGGAGAGATCCCGGTGGGGGCAGTTGTCGTGAAGGACGGCACGGTGATTGGCCGGGGCCTCAACCGCCGGGAGACAGATCACGACGCCACCGCTCACGCGGAGGTGCTGGCCATCCGGGATGCCTGTCAGGCGCTGGGGGGCTGGCGACTGGAGGGATGCACCCTCTTTGTCACGCTGGAGCCCTGCCCCATGTGTACCGGTGCCATTCTGCAAAGCCGTCTGAGCCGGGTCGTCTACGGCGCGGCAGACCCGAAGGCGGGGTGCTGTGGCGGACTGCTGGCGCTCACCGAGGAGAATTTTGACATTCACCCCGCCATCTATGCCGGGGTGCTGGAGCAGGAATGCGCCGCGCTTCTGCGTGATTTCTTTGCCGAGCGGCGGCGCACGCCCAGAAAATGAAAAATATTTTCAGAATTTAATACTTTTGTAACAAATAGGCTCAAACTTTTGTAATAACCTCTTGCTATTATATATCCTGCAAGAGCAAGCTTTTTCATTTTTCCTTTTGAAACTGAGACGATCAGCGGGTGGTGTCCGTAGATTGTCTCCTTTTCATTTTCCGGGCAGAAAACTTTTTGTGATTTCATCTTTTTGTAACAAATGGACGCGTATTTTCGTAATAACTGTCTGTTATCTTAATACTCGCAAGGCAAGCTTTTTCATTTTTATTCCTTCTCTTTTGGACTGAGAGGCGTATTCCAGCTGGTGACTGGGTACGCCTCTTTTCCTTTTATGAAATGATTTCATCATTTCATTTTTTTGACTGCACCAACCCGGGAGAAGTGAATTCTCCCGGGTTCAAATCCCCTCCCTTGAGCCGGGGCGGGTTTTCTGGTACAATAGGGCAAACACATTCTTTGGAGGAACTGCAATGGACATCGGCGGCGTGCACATCGAATCCAAGCTGGCTCTGGCCCCCATGGCGGGGGTGACAGATCTGGCGTTCCGCACCATCTGCTGCGAGGCGGGGGCAGGCTATACCTATACGGAGATGGTGAGCGCCAAGGCGCTGTGCTTTCAGGATCAGAAAACGCTCCAGATCATGGAGCTGGGCGAGGGGGAGCACCCGTCGGCGGTGCAGATCTTTGGCAGTGACGTGGACTGCATGGCCCGGGCGGCGGAGAAGGTGGCCCGCATCGCCAACCCGGACGTGATCGACATCAACATGGGCTGTCCGGTGCCCAAGGTGGCCGCCCACGGCGACGGAAGCGGCCTGATGCGCACGCCGGAGCTGGCGGCGCAGATCGTCACGGCGGTCAAGGCCGCCTGCGGCAAGCCGGTGACGGTGAAGATCCGCAAGGGCTGGGACAAGGGCAGTGTCAACGCGGTGGAGTTCGCCCAGCTCATGGAGGCCGCCGGCGCGGATGCCATCGCCGTCCACGGCCGCACCCGGGCGCAGATGTACGC
>CALEQS010000135.1 GCA_937907975.1 uncultured Clostridia bacterium
ACTGTTCTAACAACTTTGTATTGAGATCTTCCAAAGAATCCACTTGAGGCAGCGGTACACATACATTGCGCCGGATATATCCAACTAGATTTTCTACCAGCCCCTTTTCATTTCCGGATGCCGGATTACAAAAGATCGGCTGGAATCCGTAGTGTGCGGCCAGTTTGGAATAATCATCCTGTGCTGCTGCATCTACCTGCTTGGTCAGATGCCTGCGATTGGTGTCGAAGATGTGACTGTAGACATCTGTCACCATATCGCTTACAGCATGGCCGGTGTCGCCCTGAACACTCTTTATATCGCCGCCGCTCATTTTCAATTTAATATACGCAGGAACTTCTGGAGCTTGCGGCCATTGTTCACGACATTGCCTGCCCACTGTGCCGCGAGAAGTATGGCGACACCAATGGAAAACATCAGGAGCGGGAGAGTCCGTCGCTGGTGGAGAAATTTTTTGCGCCGCTGCCTGTTGATCCTGCAGACATAAAACGCATTTCGCGGGTCGTGGCCCATCACCACACCTATACAAATGTAGACGGTCTGGATCATCAGATCCTGCTCGAGGCGGATTTCCTGGTCAATGCCGATGAGAGTGGCTATGCACGGGCGGCCATTAGGGCTGCCCGCGGCCAGATTTTTCGAACAACATCCGGCATCCGTTTGTTGGATGCGATGTATCAGGAGAATGTGGGCGGCATATAAGGCTGCATTTAAATTTTGAGAAAAGTCCAGACACTGTATTGCGGTGCCTGGGCTTTTCTCGGTCAGTAGATGACAGATGACAATTGAAAAAATTGATTTTGCATAAACGGTGTAAAAACTTGCATATATAGAACAGACATTCCTTGACGAGCCCATAATTCCGTGCTACTATGACGGGAATAAAGGCTTTGGCTGCTAAATGTGCTGCAGGGAGGACCGTATGAACACCAATAAGAGGATTTGTATTATTTACACTGGCGGCACCATCGGTATGGTGCCCAGCGAGCATGGCTATGTGCCCAAGGCCGGGGTGTTTGAACCGCTGCTGCGCAGCATCAATGATATCCATCGACCGGAATTTCCGGACTGGGAGCTGGTGGAGTTCTCCCCGCTGCTGGATTCCTCCAACATTGCAGTGGGAGACTGGAACAAGATCGGCCGGGTCATTTACCAGCGCTATGACGAGTTTGACGGCTTTGTGGTGCTCCATGGTACGGATACCATGGCCTATACAGCGTCGGCCCTGTCTTTTATGCTGGAAAACCTGAATAAGCCAGTGGTGTTCACCGGTTCGCAGATCCCGCTGTGTATGCTGCGCAGTGATGGGCTGGACAATATTGTGAATGCGATCCTGATCGCCGCCTCCGGGCGGGTGCATGAGGTGTGCCTCTACTTTGGCGGGCGGCTGCTGCGGGGCAACCGGAGTACAAAGATGTCGGCAGATCTGCTGGAAGCCTTTGATTCGCCCAATGCTCCGCATTTGGCCGAGACAGGTATCGAGATTCAGTACCACGACGCAGTGATCCGGCCCAAGGGGGGTGGTAAGCTCCATTTGCAGGAGTTTATCGATGTTCCCATCGGTGTGCTCAAGGTATTTCCGGGCATTCAGTTTGACCTCTTTGAGTCTATTATGACGGAAAAACTGAAGGGCGTAGTGTTTGAGGCCTTTGGTGCGGGCAACATTCCCAGCCGTCCAGGGTCAAACCTCCTGCCATTGGTGGAACGTGCGCATCGGAGCGGGACGGTCATCGTAGTCTGTTCCCAGTGTCAGCAGGGTTCGGTGAGCCTGGGCACCTATGAGACCAGCAGCGGCCTGGCCCGGGCGGACGCGGTCAGCGGCGGGGATATGACCATCGAGGCTGCTGTTACCAAGCTCTATTATCTCTTCAGCTGCGGCTATGACAAAGATACGATCCGGGAGAAGATGGAGGAAAACCTCTGCGGTGAGCGGGGCTGATGCAGGGGGAAATGCAAAAATAAAAGGAAACATTTTACAAATATACGCAGGCTGTGGAATTACAGTCTGCGTTTTTCACGCCCGCTTTGCGCAGAAAACCGCCGGAGAACGGGGCGCGGCGGATTCAGACAGAAGCAGAGAAACCCGCATCTTTGCACAAAAAATTGTATATATTGGTGAAACGACGGGGACGGTTGAATAATATAACAAAGATATATTACTAAAATACCAGAGAAATTGTGAGAATATCTAAAACGTGAGAAATGCAGGATTTTGCTTGCAATGTTGCAAATGATTTGCTATGATAAAGCCAACCTTAGACGAACAAGGTTATCCGAATAGATGATATGCAAAGGGGCATATGCGAGCCTGAGTGCCCGTATATGTCCCTGTATGTTTTTATTGGAAAGGGAGTCGAGAGAATGTCGGTTTTATTGGAGGCGAAGGGCTGCCAGATGACCTTTAAGGGCCTGCAGGCGGTCAAGAACTTCTCCGCTGTGATCGAGGAGGGCAAGGTCTACGGCCTGATCGGCACCAATGGTGCAGGCAAGACGACGGTGATCAATATGCTCTCCGGCGTGCTGACACCGACGGCAGGCCAGATCATTTATCAGGGCAAGGATATCACCGGTATGCAGCCGGATAAGGTCGCCCAGAGCGGCATTGTTCGCACCTATCAGAACCTGCGGCTGTTTGGAAAGATGACTGCCTTGGAAAACGTTATCATCGGCGTGCAGATGCACAGCCGGTATAATTTCCTGGAGGGCGTGTTTCATGTGGGCGGCTTCCGCAAGAGCGAGCAGTACTACAAGGACAAGGCGCTGGAAATGATGCGCAGAATGGGAATCGAGCAGTACGCCGATGCCCAGGCCGGTTCTCTGCCTTACGGTAGCCAGCGCCGCCTGGAGATTGCCCGCATCCTTGCGGCAGATCCCAAGCTGTTGCTGCTGGATGAGCCGGCGGCAGGCATGAACCCGCAGGAGAGCATGGATCTGGCGGCCACCATCCGCAAGGTCCAGCAGGACTTCGGTGTCACGGTGCTGCTTATCGAGCATGATATGAAGGTCATTATGAGCCTGTGCGAGTACATCTATGTGATGGCTTCCGGCGAGATGATCGCCAGCGGTACACCGGAGGAGATCCGCAGTGACCCGCAGGTCGTGGCGGCCTATCTGGGGAGGGCGGTCTGATGTTAAAGGTTGAAAATCTGGTGGTCAAATACGGCAGCATCACCGCAGTGGATCAGATCTCGTTCGAGGTCGGTGACAACGAGACCGTGGCCATGATCGGAGCCAACGGTGCCGGCAAGAGCACCACGCTGAAGGCAATTTCCGGCCTGCATAAGATCAGTGCCGGCAGGATCTTCTTCGACGGGAAGGAGATCAGCAAGACCGGCGCAGATCAGATCGTCCGCGCGGGATTGGTGCAGGTGCCGGAGGGAAGACAGATCTTCAATAAGCTGTCCGTATCCGAAAACCTGACCATGGGTGCATACATTATGAAGGACAAGGACGCACAGGAGCGCAACCGGGAGCTTGCCTATACGCTGTTCCCCATCCTGAAGGAGCGCGCCCGTCAGGCGGCGGGCACCTTGTCCGGCGGCGAGCAGCAGATGCTGGCCATTGGCCGGGCGCTGATGAGTTCTCCGAGAATGCTTTTGCTGGATGAGCCCTCCATGGGCCTGTCTCCCATTATGACGCAGCAGGTGTTTGCCGCGCTGGAGCAGCTGAAAAAAGAGGGTATGACCATTCTGCTGATCGAGCAGAACGCCTATGACGCGCTTGAGATCTCCGACCGTGCCTACATCATGGAGACCGGCCGCATTACGCTGGAGGGTTCCAGTGCGGACCTGATCGCCGATGAGCGTGTGAAGAACGCATATCTGGGAGGAGAGCTATGACTGCATCTTACGTTTTGAGTATGCTGGTGAGCGGCTTGAAGCTCGGCAGTATTTACGCCATCGTGGCAATTGGTTATTCCATTGTTTACGGTATCCTGCGCCTTATCAACTTCGCCCACGGCGACATCATGACCGTCGGCGTCTATCTGGTGCTGGTGCTGATGAACAGCCTGGGCGTGCCTGTTGTGGCATGCATCGTCATTTCGGTGGGCTTCAGCGTGATCGTGGGTCTGCTGATCGAGCGGTTGGCCTATCGGCCGTTGCGGGACTCCACGGAGGAGACGACATTGATCTCGTCGCTGGCTGTTTCGTCCCTGCTGCAGAACCTGCTCCAGATGGTGTTCGGCTCCCAGCGCAAACCTTTCCTGCTGCCAAACTGGCTGACGCAGAGCCATAAGCTGGGTGCGGTGAGCCTGTCCACCATCAACATTCTGACCTTTATCATTACGGCTGTCTTCCTGATCGCGCTGTACTTCATCCTGACCCGGACGAAGATCGGCATGGCCATGCGGGCCTGCTCTGAGAATATGAACGCGGCCCGGCTCATGGGCATCAATGTCAACCGGGTCGTCATGTTTGCCTTTGCCATCGGCTCCGGCATGGCGGTGATCGCCGGTGTGCTGCTGGCTGGTGAGTACAAGACCATTTATCCCACGCTGGGCTTTGTCCCCGGCCTGAAGGCCTTCTGTGCCGCTGTGGTCGGCGGCATCGGTAGCACGGGCGGCGCTGTGGCCGGTGCATTTATCATCGGCCTGGCCGAGATGCTGTTCGCCGGTCTGATGCCCGCCTCCGTCACCGCCTACCGCGATGCCTTCGTGTTCCTGCTGATGGTGATCGTTCTGCTGTTCCGTCCCAATGGACTGTTCGGCCATGCGGAAGGAGGCCGCAGCTGATATGAATAATGTGAAACTGCGCGACAGCAATCTGTTCCGCCTGATCGTATTCGTTCTGATCCCGCTGGTGTTTTTGATCTCTTGCGGTTTGAAGCCGAAGAGCTATCTCACCGGCATCGTCGTCACCATTGGCATTTATGTGATCCTCTGCGCCAGCCTGAACCTCATCAACGGTTTCTCCGGCATGTTCTCCATGGGCCACGCGGCCTTCATGGCCATCGGCGCGTACCTGTCAGCATTTCTGACTCTGCCGAGTAATGTCAAGGAGAACATGTGCTCCGGACTTCCCGACTGGCTCATTCACACGCAGGCCCCCTTTGCGGTGGCGCTGATCGTGGGCGGCCTGGGCGCCATGCTGGTGGCCGTGCTCATCGCGTTCCCGGTGGTGCGCACCAAGGGCCACTACCTCAGCGTGGTGACGCTGGCCCTCATTGTGGTGGTGTGCGCGGTCGTTGACAATCAGGAGAGCTGGACCAACGGCTCCCGCGGCCTGAACGGCATTCCCGCCAAGAGTAATATCGTATCCGTTTACATTGTGATGGTCATCACCCTGTTCCTTCTGTTCCGCATTATCCGCTCCAGCTACGGCCGTGGACTGATCGCCATGCGGGATGATCCGGTGGCGGCCCAGACGCTGGGCATCAACCTGGTGCGCAAGAAGATCTCCTGCTTTGCGATCAGCGCTTTCTTTGCCGGTGTCGGCGGCGCCCTGTGGGGCCACTATCTGACGGCCATCTCCAGCTCCGGCTTCTACTTCACCAAGAGCTTTGACATCGTGGAGATCAGCATCATCGGCGGTATGTCCTCCCTGAGCGGCTCCATTCTGGGCGCGATCTTCTTTACGGTCATTCCGGAGTTCCTGGCTCCGCTGGAGAGCGGACTGAAGATCGCCGGTGTGAAGCTGCCTGCGATGTTCGGCTTGAGCAACATTATTATGGCGCTGCTGCTGATCCTGCTGATCATCTTCCGCCGTCAGGGCCTGATGGGAAACAGCGAGATCATTCTGGAGAGCTGGTTCTCCAAGGACACCTATCTGTCACTCTTTAAAAAGGAAGAGTATCAGAAGCTGGCAGCCGGGTTTAAGAACCTGTTTGCCAGAAAGAAAAAGCAGTAAAGGCTGCCCGTCAAATGGATGCTTATGCGTTCTCCCGCATTGCATAAATTTTCCAAAGTATTAAGGAGGAAAGATCATGAAAAAAGTAAGCAAACTGATCGCACTGCTGCTGTCTCTTGCCATGTGCGCTGCTCTGGCCGCCTGCGGCTCTGACGGCGGCGCGGGCAGCACGCCCGCAGCAGCTGCTTCCGGCAGCAGCAATGCCGGCACCGCAGCCGCTTCCGGCGATGTCATCAAGATCGGCGGCATCTTCAATGTCACCGGTGACCAGGCTTCCCTGGACGGCCCCGAGCAGAAGGGCTTCGAGCTGGCCGTTAAGCAGATCAACGAGCAGGGCGGCATCAATGGCCGTAAGGTCGAGGCCACCTATTATGACGGCCAGACCGATCAGACAGTCTGCGCCAACAACGCCAAGAAGCTGATCGACAACGATGGCGTTCTGGCCATTGCCGGCCTGTCCGACAGTGACTATGCCTACGCCGCCGGCGCTGTGGCTCAGGAGGCCGGTGTGCCCATTGTCTTCTCCGGCGCCACCACGCCCGACATCCCCTCCACCGTGGGTGATTGTGCGTTCCTGACCGCCTTCGGTGATGATGTGGACGCCTATGCCGCTGCCGGCTACGTCTACGACGTGCTGGGTGCCCGCACCGCCTATGTCCTGACCGATAAGTCCATGTCCTTTACCACCCATCTGTCCGACTACTTCACTCAGAAGTTTGAGGAGCTGGGCGGCAAGGTCATCCTGACCGATAACTTCAGCTCCG
>CALEQS010000136.1 GCA_937907975.1 uncultured Clostridia bacterium
ACCAACAAGCGGAGCTACCATGAGATCCGCCGCACCAGCGACCGTATCTGCAAGGAGCATGGATTGTCCGTCATTGTCCCCGGCCGGGACAAGGGCAAGAGCTACATCGAGCACCAGGCGGAACAGAACGGCACCAGCTACAAGGCGAAGCTGCGCTCCGCCATCGACCGGCTCCTGCCCGGCTGCGCCGACCTGGAGGACCTGCTCCGCCGCCTCCAGCGGGAAGGGTACGAACTGAAGCGGGGCAAGTATATCTCCGCCAGGGCTCCGGGCCAGGAGCGGTTCACCCGTCTGAAGACCCTGGGCGCCGACTACGCCGAGGAGACCCTGGCTGCCCGGATCGCCGGAAGGCCCAGCCCCTCCCGCCAGCCCCAGCAGCGCAGCGGGAAGCCCAGCCTGCTCATCGACATCCAGAACAACATCAAAGCCCAGCAGAGCGCCGGCTATAAACATTGGGCGACCATCGAGAACTTGAAGCGGGCGGCGGAAACGCTGAACTTCCTGACGGAGCATGGCATCGGAAGTTTGGAGGACCTGTCCGAGCGGTGCGACGGGGCGGCGGCCGCCACCGCCAGGGTGAAGGCGGATCTCCGAGCAACGGAGAAAGAAATGGAGCGGCTGACCCTCACCATGAAGCACGCCGCTACCTACCGCCAGCTCCGGCCCCTGTATGAGGAATACCGTCAGTCCAGGGACAAGGAGAAATTCCTCCGGGGGCATGAGGGCGAGATCATCCTGTTTGAGGCGGCGGCAAGGGAGCTGAAACGCCTGGACGCCGTACCCCTGCCCGCCACCAAGCGGCTCCGGGCCGAGATGGACGAACTCACCGCCAGGCGGACCGCCCTGCAATCGGAATATCGGAAGGCCCAGCGGGAGGAGCGGGAGTACGATACCCTCCGCCAGAATGTGGAGGCCCTGCTGGAAAAGCCGAGGGAGGCCGAACCGCAGAGGCAGCGGAGCAACGAATTGGAATAACGGGGATTGTGCGCTTTGCCGGACTTTTCAAAAGCCCCTGGGCGCAGTCAGATTTTCCCGGTATAATGGAGACAGGAATGGAGGTGCCGCCGATGACGAGAACCGAGGCCATCAAAGATTTTTTCAAGAAGGCGGTTTTGCCCGTCGCCATCGCCGGGCTGCTGTACTGCATTTTCAAATCTGCCTGCATGAGGAATGGGGAGCTGGATCTTCTCTGGCTCTGGATACTCTGCGGCCTGCCCTTCGGCATCCATCGGATGTGCGTGTGGATCGTGCCGGGCAGTGGCTCCCTGGGCGGCGGCGCCGCGCTGTTCGTGCTGAACTTCGTGATCGGCGGCATCATCGGGGGCTTCGTCCTGGTGTGGCGCCTGCTGGTGGCGGCATGGTATGTGCCCCTCACCATCTACCGCCTGATCGTGGGATAACTGCACTATGGAAATGTGGAAAACGGCCGCTCCGCCGATGGAAAACAGATATTCACGGCCCGATGGAAAAGCCGCCGGCTTTCCCACAGCCCGCAAACATCGTTTCCCACAGCTCCGCAGGCATGGCCGTTTACGCACATTCCCACAGCGCCTGCTGCTGCGAACATCCTTCCTGTCCGATCCTGATTGAAAGAGAAAAAGAGAACAAAAAAAGAAGCGGGAGCGTCACCCTCGGCCCAAACCGAAGGCGGCGCTCCCGCTCTGTTATGGAAAAGTGTTCAAAACAACCTCTTTACGCCCCTCAAATCAGAGGGAGAAGCCCGCATGGGAAATCATAAGGGCGACTCCCGGAAAAGCCGCCACGGACGATTTTTCAGCCCATTTTCAACCCCTATCTGCACACTTTTTCGAGCGTGCGGACTGGTAATGGGGGCAGGCGATGAGGACCGCCCGGAAGCTCTGCTTGCAGGGATGGACACAGCCCTTGCAGATCTTGTTGTACCTACGGCGGCCGTTCTCCCCCAGGAAGAAGGACCATTCCAGCCGCCACTTCTTGCTCCGGCTCATAGGTCATGCTCCGGGGGCTTCTTCTGCTGGGCTTTGTCCGGGGACTTGCGCTCGCCGCACTCTCGCTTTGCCTCCGCCAGCCGCTCCCGGATGGAGGGCTTCTTCTCCGGCGTGGTCCTGCGTGCCTCACCCTGGGCCTTTTCCTGCTCCTCACCCCTGCGGCCGTTGTTCAGCACCCCATCGATCATCCCGTAGTCGTCCTCCAGGGTCATCTCTGCGGTGCGCAGAGGGTTCTCCGGCTCCACCGGCAGGGCGATGATCTGCCCGTTCAGGCTGATGAACTGCTCCGGCTGCTTGAAGTGTTCCGTGTATTTCTGCACCTGCTCCGGGGTCAGGGAGGTGAAGCTGTCCTCACTCAGCCCTACCACCAGGAAGGTGCCGGCCATGACGTCGTAAATCTCCCCATGCTCATCCCGCAGGCCCCGGTTCAGCTCCAGGCCGATCAGCTTGCCCTCATCGTTGCAGACCAGCCCCACCGGGTCAGAGAAGGGATAGGTGGCGGCAATATCGCCTCCCACCTCCGCCTGTAACGAATGGAGGCCGGGGTCGATCTCCTTCACATAGGGCTCCTTCATGGGCTCCACCACCAGAACGGTCATCTTCTCCGGGGCGGTGTGCTCCTGGGCCTCCTCGCTGCGGATAGCGAAGGCGCGGGAACCATTGCCCATGATGAGGTACTTCCCATCGTCAGACTGATGGTGGAAGCCGTACCCGGCCGCCTCCATCTGCTCCCGGCTCATATCCGTCACATAGAAGGTCCCCCTGGGGGTCCGTACCGTTTCGCCGGTCTCCCGGTCATCCGGGGAGGGCGCCGGGGCCTGCCCGGACAGCTCCGCCTCATATTCCCGGCCCGCCTGCTCCGCAAAGGCCAGCATCTCGTCCACACGGGACTTGTCCGGGTTCTGGATGGCCTCCCGGATCACCGCCGGATCAAAGTCAAGAAATTCCTCATAGCCGGTGGCGTCCTTAAACTTCTCGATCTCGGAAGGCAGGTAGTCCTCCTGGGTCTGCCCCAGGGCGGCCAGCTTCTCATCCAGGACGGAAATGCGGCCGGCCATCAGATTTTCGTAGATCTCCTCCTTGGCCGCGTGCTCCTCCGGGTGCTCGGCGGCGTACTGCGGGTCGTGCTGGCGGAAGAACTCGTCCATATCGTAGGCGATGTCCATCGCCCACTCGGATTTTTCCTCCTCGGTCAGCTCCTCCGCGTCCTGGAAGGTCATCACCCGGTATTCTTCCTCCGGGATGCTGCCATGCTCCCCGTCGTAATACTCGTGGAAGCTGCTCCCGGTATCCCGCACATACCCCAGGTCGGTGAACTCGCCGCCCTCCTCCAGGGCGATGTCCCGGCCGTAGGCCTCATAGTCGATGTAGTTCCGCAGATGCTCCGGCACCTGCATGGCGTCCAGCTCCTCGATGTAGTAACGGCCCAGGTCGTCATGGTCGTGGATGTCGGGATAAATGTCGTAGCAGTCCAGGTTCTCGGTCAGGTTGATGATCTCCTGCAAGCTGCCCGAATGGTCGCCGATCTCCATCGCCGCCTGGAACTGTTCATACTCGCCCTGGCTCATCTCGTCCATCTTGGAGGCCAGATAGTTGAGCTCGTCCAGGCTCTCATACTCGCCCAGCTTGTCATAGAGGCCGTCCACATAGCAGTCATAGTCGGTGATGAACCACTCCTCGTAGGGCTGGCCGAAGTCGTCCTTCTGCCCAATGCCGATACGTTCAAACACCTTCTGCATCTCCTCCGGCGTGGTGGGGAACTTTACCCATTCGCCCACCAGGTCGCCCTCGTTGTACTTGCCCAGGTTGGTGATGAAGGCAGCAAAGGGATAGTCCTTGTCATATTCATAATGGGGCATATACGCACCTCCTTACAGCTCCGGTTCAGACTTCCCCTTGTGGGGCGCCTGAGCCTTATTTTTGTTCCTGCACTCCTGTTTGCTCTGTTCCAGCCGCTCCTTGATGGAGGGCTTGCGGTCTGCCTGCTTCGCCTGGGGGCGGTCGTGCTGCCATGGGTCATCCGTGGGGAACAGATACCCCCGGCTGGTGAAGCACCCCCGGTCCTCCTCCAGAGCGTGCCGGCCGAAGGGGGCGGGGTCAATGGCGGCCCGGAGGTCGTCTGTCAGGCCGATGGTCAGTTTCTCCTCCAGGTACTCCCAGCCCAGGTCCTCCAGGGTCTGGACATGGGGCTCCAGCACGAAGCAGTCCCCATTTTTCTCAAATTCCAGGAACTGCTCCGCCGTGGTCAGCCGGAACGGGGACTCCTGCACAGCAGCCAGCAGGTCCCGGTCCTCCGGGGAGAGGGCGGCAACGGCTTTCGCCACCGCCGCCAGCTCCTCCCGGCTCATGTTCTGTTCCGCGCCGCCAAGGGGAATATCCGATTTACTTTTTGCCATTCACGCCCTCCTTCCGTTTGGGGAACTCCAGCTTGAAGCGGACATACTTTTCGCCGGTATCGTTCAGCACCACCACCGCATCATAGGTGGAGCCCTTCTTTTCAGACCACATCCCCTTGACGGAGGTACGGCCCTTCTTCAAAAGGTCACCGGCCATCTTCTTTGTCAGCTCCTTTTTGCGGGAGGTCCAGAAGCGGTCGTCCTTCCAAAGGACGAAGCGGCAGGAGCGGTCGGAGCAGTAAAAATTCTTCCTGCCCTCATAGACCGGCTTGCCGCAGCGGGGGCAGAGGCCCACGGCCTCCCGCTCCGGGGCAAACAGCTTCTGGCCCTCCTCGGAGATATGGGAATAGGTTTTCACCAGCTCCCGCGCCATGTCAGAGATCCCCGCCATGAACACGGCGGGGTCGCCTTCGCCCCTGGCGATGGCGGTCAGCTTCTGCTCCCACTCCGCCGTGAGCATGGGAGAGGTCAAAGTATCCGGCAGGACGGTGACAAGGTTGATCCCCGCCTTGGTGGGGATGAGGCTTTTGCCCTTGCGCTCCACAAACCCGGCCGCCACCAGCTTTTCCAGGATCGCCGCCCTGGTGGCCGGGGTGCCCAGCCCCTTGCGCTCGGCGTCCTCTGGCATCTCCTCTTTCCCGGCAGTCTCCATCGCCGCCAGGAGGGTGTCCTCCGTGTACGCCTTGGGCGGGGCGGTGAAGTGTTCGGTGACAGCGGCTTCCACCTGGTCAAAAAGTTGACCCTCGGTGAAGTCCGGCAGGGCGGCGGGTTCCGCCTCGTCCTCCGGCTGCTCCTTCAGGGAAGCGCGGAAAATGTGGTCGATCTCACGCCAGCCCTCGGAGAGGATGCGCCGCCCCCTGGCGGTGAAGGTCTGCCCGCCGCAGGTAAAGGTCGCCGTGACAGTCTCGTACACAAAGGGCTCCGCAACCGCGCACAGCAGCTCCCGGCACACCAGCAGAAGGATATTGCGCTCGCCCACGGGCAGTTCGGATAGACTGGCCTTCTCCAGCTCCAGGGTAGGGATGATAGCGTGGTGGTCGGACACCTTCTTGTCATTTACCAGCAGGGACACATCCGGGAAGAACTCCCCGCACCCGTCAAAGGGCGGCACCTTGGCCGCCAGGTGGAGGATCGCCGAAGCGGTCTCTGCCATATCAGTGGTCAGATACCGGCTGTCCGTGCGGGGATAGGTCAGCAGCTTTTTCTCGTAGAGAGATTGCGCGTAGTCCAGTGTCTGCTTGGCCGTGTAGCCGAAAATGCGGTTTGCCTCCCGCTGCAAGGTGGTCAGGTCGTAGAGCCTGGGCGGCGCCTCTTTCTTCTGTTCACGGATGACGGAAGCGCAGACCGCCTCCGCGCCGGCACAGGCCGCCCGCAGGGCCTCCGCATCCTCCGGGGCGGCGATCTTCTCCGACACCGCCTCGCCCCCGCCCAGGGTCAGGCGCACATGGTGGTACTTCTCTTTGCGGAACATTGTGATTTTGCTGTCCCGGTCCACCAGCATGGCAAGGGTGGGCGTCTGCACCCGCCCCACATTCAGAGTGCGGTGGTACAGCACCGAAAAAAGCCTTGTGGCGTTGATCCCAATGAGCCAGTCCGCTTTCTGGCGGCAGAGGGCGGACTGGTAAAGCGGATCATACTCCGCGCCGGGGCGCAGGTTCTGGAAGCCCTCCCGGATCGCCGCGTCCTCCATGGAGGAGATCCACAGGCGGGAAAAGGGCTTCCGGCAGCCTGCCATCTCATAGACCAGCCGGAAGATGAGCTCGCCCTCCCGCCCGGCGTCGCAGGCGTTGACCAGCTCGGTGACATCCTCCCGGTCCATCAGGCGTTTCAGGTTCTGGAAAGCGTCCTCCTTGTCCTTCGCCAGCACATAGCGGAAGGGCTCCGGCAGGATGGGAAGGTCGTCATATTTCCACTTTTTGTAGCCGGGGTCGTATCCGGCCGCGTCCATCGGGGACACCAGATGCCCCACGCACCAGGAAACGATGAGCCCATTTCCCTCAAAACAGCCATCGGCCCTGGATGTGACACCCAGGGCCGACGAAACGGCTTTTGCAACACTCGGCTTCTCGCAGATCACTAATTTCATATCCTTTCCTTTGTTTTTCTGCGGCTTCTGTGTGTGGGGCGGCTGTGCTTTCTGCGCAGATTTTAACTTGTCGCGGATGGATTCACGGGCAGCGGGCTTCTTCGGAATGGTGTCGTAGATGGCAGTCCCGGCATCCTCCACATAGGAGCGGACATACTGGA
>CALEQS010000137.1 GCA_937907975.1 uncultured Clostridia bacterium
CAGGATCACCATAGCCCGTTTGAAATCACGCCCGCCCACGGCGTCGGTCATATCAAATACCTTTGCCTCCAGCACCGGGTCGGCCACCGCGTCGATGTCCGCCCGGGTGACTGTGCTCCCCTTTGCATAGGAGCCGATCTTCTCGATCTCCCCCCGCAGGCCGGTCATCAGGTCGCCGCACAGGAAGATCAGATACTCCGCGTCCCGGTCGTCGATGTCCCTGCCCAGCGCCTTAAAGCGACGGCGGATCCAGTCAATGAGGTCATCGCGGTCGGCGGCGGCAAACTCTACGATGCTCCCGGCTTTCTTCACCAGCTCCTGAAATTTGCCCCGGCCGATCTTGTAGGGCAGAGTGTCGTAGACAAACACAAGACACAGATACTCAGGCAGATCGGAGAAAGCCTCGGTCAGCATGGCCTTTTTGCTCTCCGCACAGCCGAAGAGGTCGAAGTCGTTGACCACGATCAGGGTGCGCTCGCTCATCATGGGCAGATTGTCCATGGCGCTGACCAGTTCGCCCACGTCCAGATCCTTTCCGGAGAAGGTGCGGCAATTGAATTCCTCCATACCTGCCGGAACCAGCAGCCGGCGCAGTGCGTTCAGGCTCTCCTCCAGCAGGTAGCGCTCCTCGCCGTAAAAAACATAGAGGCTTCCCGGCTTGCCCGCCTTCAGATCCCGCCGGAACTGGAGATATGCGCTGTTGTCTTTTTTCTTTCCTGCCATACTTGATAAGTTCCTTTCACCGAAAGCGGAATGTCACCGTCCCGTTCCGATCCGTTCGATATTGTTCACAGTGGTAGTCCGCCAGCGCGCGCAGAGTTTCCGGTGCCGGAAGGCCGTAACCGTTGTTTCCCACGGAGATCACCGCCGCCCTGGGCGAAAGCTCGGCCAGCAGCGCCGCGCTGGTACTGCCGGAGCTGCCATGGTGGCCCACCATCAGCACATCCAGCCGGGGCAGATCAAACTGCTCCAGAAGGATGCGCTCCTGTTCCTGCCCCAGGTCACCGGTCACAAGCACTGCATGGCTCTGCCATGTGCCGAGCACGGAGAGGCAGGACGCGTTGTCCGTCCCCTCACTCACCGGTGGATAGACGGTGAGCCGGGCACGGCCCAGCGTAATGTCCATGCAGTCTGTCAAAAGGCGCTCCACACGGCATCCGTGTGCCCGGGCCAGTTCCTCTATCTCCTGCCGCGCGTCCGTGGACTCCGTTTCACCGGGCAGGATCAGCACCTCTACCGGAATGCGCGCCAAAAGCTCCTCCACGCCATTGACATGGTCATCGTCATAGTGCGTCAGAATGAGCACCGAGAGCCTTGATGCTCCACCGGACTGGATGTAGTCCGCCAGCACATCGCCCGCCTCGCTTCCGCCGCAGTCCACTGCCGCATAGGCTCCATCCGATGAGAACACAGTGCAGGCGCCCTGCCCCACATCCAGTGCGGAAACGCAGAATGGGACGCCGGACAGGCTGGCCATGCGAAGCGCCAGCGCCAAGGCCAGCAGGGACAGCACCGCTCCCGTGGGAAGGAGGGGTCGACCCGGCGCCGACCGGACAGCGATCATCAGCGCAAGAACCGCCAGCAGGAAGGCGAACCAAACCTTCAAGTAGAAGTTGTCCAGCCTCAGAGCGGAATAGCGCAGACTGCCCATCCATTTGGAAACGGCAATGATCCAGCGCAGCAAAAGCCGGGTCGGGACTGCAAATGCAGAGCCGATGGCCGGGCAGAGCGCCCCCAGGGAACAGCCGATCAAACCCAGCCCGAAGGCCAGCGACGCCGCCCAGACCACCAACAAATTGACCAGCGGCCCCACCAGCGAGACGGTGCCAAAATACCACGCGGTCAGCGGAAGGGTGAAAATCAGTGCCGCACAGGAGGTGGAAAGGCCGCCCGCGATGGCGGACCACACCCGCCGAAACACACGCCGCTTCCCTGCGCGGAACTTCTTCCCGCCCACCGGCCGCATCATCCAGCGATAGAGCGGCGAGCCATAGCAGACCAGTCCCGCCGTAGCGGCAAAGGAGAGCTGAAGGCCGATATTCAGGCTGGAATAGGGCGCCGGGATCAGCAGGAGCGCCAGCGCGAAGGCAAGCGAGGTGAGTGGATCCGTCTCCCGTTGGAACAGCGGCGCGATGAGGAGAAGGCTGCCCATCACCACCGCCCTCCAGACGGAGCTCTGGCCGCCGGTCATCAGGGCAAAGCCGATCATCACCGGAATGGCGACGAATGCCTTGCGGCGGCGCGGGCCGGGCAGGAGGTAGACAAGTCCGGCGAGGAAGCCCACATGAAGGCCGGATACCGCCAGCAGATGGGCGATCCCCGCACGGCGGAAACAGGTGTAGAGAAACTCGCTCAGCCGGGTCTTGTCCCCGGTCAGCAGGCCTCTCAGCACGGCGGCCTCATCCCCGTCAAAGAAATGGGCGATCTGATCTTTCAATCTTCTGCCGATCTGCGCCGGAATGCTGTGCAGTGGGACGGAATTTGACACATAGGCCGAGTCGATCTCTGCATCTGCCGCAAGAAAGATACCGTCCTCCGTGTAGGAGGACATTCTGTCCCGCTCCATTGTGAACACTGAGGTAAACTTCGCGGTTCCGGTCAGCACATCCCCCGGTTCCAGCGTCCCATACCATGTACTCAGATAGGCCCGGGTCCGGATGCCCTCCCGGCCATCGGAGCACAGACGCAGATCCACGACAGTGCCATAGTCGTTTTCCGTGACCTCACTTGTCACCTCGGCGATAAAGGCAGTCGTCACTCCGTCCAGTGCCAGTGCCGGGCGGACACACAGGGCAAGGTAAAGCCCGAACCAGCAGAAGCCGACCGCCGCGCCACAGAACAGCAGAACGCCCTTTCTGCACCGCTCCGATTTTCGCAGGTATACAATCATCAACAGCAGAAGTGCCGCGATCGCGCACGGCCAGCACAGCCACCACGCAGGCAGCAGACAGGCCGTCAGCAAAGCCGCGCAAAGGGGCAGTGCAAACCACGCCAGATAACGCATGGGCACGCCCCCTCTCCGCATATTCGCTTTTTTCGTATTATGTATTATAGCACAAAGGGGAGAGCCTTGTCCCGCGATTTCACAAAAAAGCCCGCGCGGACTTGGAAAAAGTCCACGCGGGCGCTCAGATAATTGATTATTCCACCGTAACAGATTTGGCCAGATTGCGGGGCTTATCAATGTCACAGCCCCGGTTCAGCGCCACATAATAGGCAAACAGCTGAAGCGGCACCACAGCGAGAGACGGCATGAACATGGGGTCCAGTTCTGGCACCAGAATGATGCCGCTGGCCTGACTCTCCATAGCAGCCGTATGCTCCTCCGTGGTCAGAGCAATAATATCTGCGCCGCGGCTCTTGACCTCCACGATGTTGCTCATGGTCTTGTCAAACAGCTTGCCATAAGTGGCCAATGCCACCACCAACGTGCCCGGTTCGATCAGGGAGATCGTGCCGTGCTTCAGCTCACCGGCGGCGTAGGCCTCCGAATGGATATAAGAGATCTCCTTCAGCTTCAGTGAGCCCTCCAGTCCCATGGCGTAGTCGATGTTGCGGCCAATGAAGAAGATGGACTCATGGTTGAAATAGTGGAAGGCCAGATACTGAATATTCTCCTTCTGCTCCAGCACCTGCTCCAGGCAGCTGGGCAGCAGGAGAAGTTGACGCACCAGCGTGTCATAGCGGTCTGGGCTCAATCTGCCCAGCACGTCGGCAAAGTGCAGGCCCAGCAGGTAGAGCACACCCAGCTGGGTGGAGTAGGCCTTGGTCGTAGCCACTGCAATCTCCGGGCCGGCCCAGGTGTAGAGCACATCGTCGCACTCTTTGGCGATGGAGCTGCCCACCACATTGACCACGCCCAGCGTCCGGGCACCCAGCTTCTTGGCCTGACGCAGAGCGGCCAGCGTGTCTGCCGTCTCGCCGGACTGGCTGATGACGATGACCAGCGTATGCTCATCCACAATAGGATCACAATAGCGGAACTCGGAAGCCAGCGAGACCTCCACCGGGATGCGGAGCAGGCTTTCGAGGAAGTATTTGCTCACCATGCCCACATGATAAGAGGATCCGCAGGCGACGATGTCGATCTTGTGCAGAGAACGGATGTATTCCTCATCCAGTGACAGGTCCTCCAGCACCACCTTGTGGTTTTTAATGCGGGGGAACAGGCACTTGCGCAAGGCGTCGGGCTGTTCCATGATCTCCTTGATCATGAAGTGCTCGTAGCCACCCTTCTCGGCGGCGGAGATCTCCCAGTCGACAGTGAAGTGCTCCTTCTCCACCGGGTTCAGCAGGCTGTCATACACTTTGATGGAGTCAGCGGTCAGAACAGCGATCTCGCCATCCT
Source organism: uncultured Clostridia bacterium (assembly GCA_937907975.1). Classification (GTDB taxonomy): domain Bacteria; phylum Bacillota; class Clostridia; order Oscillospirales; family Oscillospiraceae; genus UMGS1766. Next base: position 4,349 of record CALEQS010000137.1, read on the forward strand.
CCATATAGCTCACGTCCCGGGTGTGCTCGATGACTGCGGTAACGTCGCTGGCAAGGAAGTTGCAGCCGTCGCCATAGCCCAGCACCAGCGGGCCGTCCTTGCGGGCGGCGATGATCTGATCCGGGCAGTCTATGCAGAGAATGCCCAGCGCATAGGAGCCCTCGACCTGGCTCAGCGCCTTGACCACTGCGTCCATAATGTCATCTTTATAGTAGTAGTCCACCAGCTGGGCCACCACCTCGGTGTCCGTCTCGGACACAAAATGGATACCTCTGGCCTGAAGCCGCTGGCGCAGAGTCAGATAATTTTCGATGATGCCATTGTGCACCACGGCGATTCGGCCGGACTGGCTCACATGAGGGTGAGAGTTCAGGTCAGAGGGCTGACCGTGGGTGGCCCAGCGGGTGTGACCCAGACCGACCGTACCGTGGACGGCCGCACCGTTGTCCACCAGATCGCACAGAGCCTTCAGCCGGCCCTTGGCCTTGTAGACCTGAAGGCCGTCCTCCTGCCCATAGACCGCAATACCTGCGGAGTCATAGCCGCGGTACTCCAGCCGGGACAGACCCTCCAGCAGGATGGGAGCCGCTTCCTCATGGCCCACAAAACCAACGATTCCACACATAATGAGTTACCTCCAGAAAATGCTCGGATAAAAATTCAGATGAATGCACAAAAAGCCACAGAGGGGCGGCGCAGAACGCCGCTCCCCGGCGACTTTTATATTACTTCGTGCCGAAAATACGGTCGCCTGCGTCGCCCAGGCCGGGGACGATATAGCCGTGGTCGTTCAGCTTCTCATCCAGCGCAGCCACATAGAACTCCACATCGGGATGGTCCTTCTGGATGCGCTCCACGCCCTCCGGGGCGGCGAGAATGTTCATCATTCTGATGTTCTTGCAGCCATACTCCTTCATAAACTGAATGGCCGCGCTGGCGCTGCCGCCGGTGGCCAGCATGGGGTCCACGATCAGCACATCACGCTCGGCGATGTCCTGGGGCATCTTGCAGTAGTACTTCACCGGATCCAGCGTCTCAGGGTCGCGGTACAGGCCGATATGGCCCACCTTGGCAGAGGGGATCAGGCTCAGAATGCCGTCCACCATGCCCAGACCGGCACGGAGGATGGGCACAACGGCCATCTTCTTGCCGGCGATGCACTTGCAGTGGGCAGTGCCGACGGGAGTTTCCACATCGACGGGCTGCATGGCAAGGTCACGGGTGGCCTCATAGCACATCAGCATGGCGATTTCAGACACGGTGGCGCGGAAATCACGGGTGCCGGTATTTTTGTCCCGCAGGATGGTCAGCTTATGCTGCAGCAGGGGATGATCCAGAATATGCACGCTCATTGATAAAAGCTCCTTTCAATGTTCGGACTGTTTCTCTTTTGCGAGCCGCTCCCGCTCTGCCTGGGAAAGGCGCAGGTAATTGGCGGTCAGGTCGGCGCCGCTGACCAGTCTGCCCGCTTTGGCCTGTTCCAGTGCGGCACGGGCCACGCCCCAGGCGCTCTGAAAGCGCAGATGCGGCGGCGCGAGCACAACAGGCTGAGAGCGCTCATTTGCGTCATTATAGCACAATTCCGCCCCATCTCCAACCACAAATTGCGGCGCTTCAAAACTTTTCAGTTCTTCTGACAGCTCATCCAGCGAAATTGCCCGGTCCGGAGTCAGCCGCTCCAGCGCGCCGCCCTTTGCACGGAACAGGGCATTATAGACCTGATGCCGCCGGGCATCCATGCAGCAGCAGACGATCCCATCCAGATGGGCCAGATTCCACGCCATGGCCTCCAGTGTGGACACCCCGGCGCAGGGCTTTTCCGCCCCCCAGGCCAGGCCCTTGACCGTGGAGATGCCGATGCGCAGACCGGTAAACGAACCGGGCCCCGCGGCCACGGCGAGGCAGTCCACATCGTCCAGCGTGAGTCCCGCTGTCTTCAGCAGGTCCCGCGCCATGGGCATCAGGGTCGTGCTGTGGGTCAGTCCGCTGTTCTGATAGGACTGGGCGACCAGAAATTCATCCTCGCAGAGAGCAACGCTGGCCGCCTTGGCGGAGGATTC
>CALEQS010000138.1 GCA_937907975.1 uncultured Clostridia bacterium
ACCTAAATCCTGCACGTCTGCCAATTCCGTCATACCCGCATACGCATAAATTTTACCATAGCTCGGCGCATTTTGTCAATCTGGAAGCGGTTGCGGTCGACGGCGGATTCCGTTATAATAGTCCGAGTATGACAAGGGGGCGTGTGGCATGGATACACAGGAGTGCAAGCTGGGGCGGGCGGTATTTCCGCTTTTAAAATGGTATCAGGAAAATGCCCGGGTACTGCCGTGGCGGACGGATCACAGCCCCTATCGGGTCTGGGTGTCAGAGATCATGCTCCAGCAGACCCGGGTGGCGGCGGTGATCGGCTATTTTGAGCGATTTATGGCCGTACTGCCCACGCCGCAGGCACTGGCTGAGGTGCCGGAGGACGGGCTGATGAAGCTGTGGCAGGGGCTGGGCTACTATAATCGGGCCCGGAATCTGCAAAAGGCCGCCCGCCAGATCGTGGCGGACTATGGAGGGGAGATGCCCTCGGATTACGACGCTATCCGTGCCCTGTCCGGCGTGGGCGATTATACCGCCGGGGCGATCGCCTCCATCGCTTTTGGCGTTCCGGTCCCGGCGGTGGACGGCAATGTCCTGCGGGTGATCTCCCGTATTCTGGGCGATGCGCGCGACATCAGCCGCCAGGACACGAAAAATGCCGTGCGGGAGCTGCTGCTGGCAGTTATTCCCCGGGAAGCGCCGGGGCAGTTCAATCAGGCACTGATGGAGCTGGGGGCTGTAGTCTGCCTGCCCAATGGCATGCCGCTGTGTGAACAGTGTCCGGTGCAGGAGCTGTGCACTGCCCATCTGGAGGGGCGGACTGCGGAGCTGCCCGTCAAGGCGGCAAAAAAGAAGCGCCGCATCGAGGAGCGGCAGGTCTGGCTGATCTTCCACAATGGCCGGGTGGCGCTGCGCCGCCGGCCATCCAAAGGGCTGCTGGCCGGGCTGTGGGAATATCCCAACGAACTTTCGGACGCGATGGACTGGCTGGAGCGCTGGAACATCTCTGCTATTTCCTGGGAAAAGGCCGGAACCGGGAAGCATATTTTCACCCATATCGAGTGGCATATGACAGCGGAAGCAGTGTACGCCGAAACGGATGAACTCCCGGATGGGTGGATCTGGGCCAGCGCACGAGAGCTGGAGCAGGTGTACGCCGTGCCCAATGCATTTCAAAGTTTTCAGCCGGCCGTGATGGAGCGGCTGGAGAAATGGAGCGTGACAACATGATCTGTGAGGAGTGTCCCCGCCGCTGCGGGGCGGAGCGGACGGAGACGGAGGGGAAGGGCGTCTGCCAGATGCCGTTGGTGCCGGTGCTGGCCCGGGCTGCCCTTCATAAGTGGGAGGAGCCGCCCATTTCCGGCACCCGGGGCTCCGGCACGATTTTCTTTTCCGGGTGCAGTCTCAAGTGTGTGTTCTGCCAGAATGAGCAGATCAGCCGTGACTGCTTCGGCAGGCCGGTCACGATGGAGCGCCTGCGGGAGATTTGCACGGAGCTGATCGCCCAAGGGGCCCACAACATCAATCTGGTCAATCCGACCCATTACGCCCATGTGGTGTCGGAGCTGCTGGAAGAACCGCTCCCGGTTCCGGTTGTGTGGAATACCGGCGGCTACGACCGAGTGGACACCCTCCGGGCACTGGAAGGAAAAATCGACGTCTACCTGCCTGACCTGAAATATGTGGATGCCGCCCCGGCGGGCCGCTATTCCAGCGCGCCGGACTACCCGGAGACGGCCAAGGCGGCCATTCTGGAAATGTTCCGCCAGACCGGCCCGTGTCAGTTTGCCGAGGATGGAATGTTGAAAAGAGGCGTCATCATCCGCCATCTGGTGCTTCCCGGTCAGCTGGAAGGTGCCAAAGAGGTGATGGACTGGGTGAGTGAGCAGTTCCGCCCCGGCGAGGTGCTCTTTTCCCTTATGAGCCAGTATATTCCCTGTGGCCACGCGGCCGATTTTGCGGAGATCGACCGCCCGCTGCGCCGGGGTGAGGCCCGGAAAGCGGAGGAGTATATGTCTCTGCTGGGACTGGAGGGCTTTACGCAGGAGCAGACCGCTGCGTCAGAGCAGTTCATCCCGCCTTTTGATCTGACGGGGGTGGAGAAGATCTGACCGCCGCGTTTTACAAGACAACGAAAAAGCCTGTCCGTTTCAAACGGACAGGCTTTTTGATATGCAGGAATTAGTCCAGCACGTAGGGCAGCAGAGCGACCTGACGGGCGCGCTTGATGGCGGTGGTCAGCTGACGCTGATGCATCGCGCAGGTGCCGGTGGTGCGATGGGGCAGGATCTTGCCGCGCTCGGAGATGTAGCGGCGCAGCTTCTGGGTGTCCTTATAATCGATGCTCTGAACCTTATCCACGCAGAACACGCAGACCTTTCTGCGCTTACGGGAACGATTACGATCGAAAGCCATAACGAAACCTCCTATCATTGAGTGTTGTAGAGAAACGCATTCAAATAAGAATACGTTCAGAAATCAGATTTGATGGGGAGAGTGCTCAGAAGGGCAGCTCGCCGTCATCGTCGCTCAGTTCAGCAAAATCGCTCGCCGGCGCGGAACTCTGGTTCGCAGGGGGAGCATAGCTGGAGGGAGCGGGAGCATAACCGGAAGGAGCGGGGGCGTAGCCGCCGGACTGCTCGCCGTCCCGACGGGAATCGGCAAAGTAGACGTTGTCGGCGACGACTTCAGCGCTGCGGCGCTTGTTGCCGTCCCGGTCCTGCCAGTCGCGCATCTGCAGCCGGCCTTCCACCACGGCCATGCGGCCCTTGGTGAAATACTTGGACACAAACTCACCGGTCTGGCGCCACGCGACAATATCGATAAAGTCGGTGGTCCGCTGACCGCTGGTCTTGTCGCGGAAGTCCCGCTCCACAGCGAGGGAGAAGGAAGCAACCGCGGTGCCGCTGCCGGTGTGACGCAGCTCAGGGTCGCGGGTCAGGCGGCCCATCAGGATGATACGGTTCAACATAAGAAACGCTCCTCCTTACTCGTCCTTGCAGACGACCAGGGAACGGATCACGCCGTCGGTGATGTTGGCGATACGCTCAACCTCAGCGGGCAGATCGGGAGTGGAATTGAAGCTGAACAGCACATAGTAGCCCTCGTTGATGTGGTTGATCTCGTACGCCAGACGACGAGCACCCCACTCATCAACCTCGGCCAGGGTGCCGTTCTTCTCGATCAGAGTCTTGAAGCGCTCCACCACGGAAGCGATGCCCTCCTCACCCAGAGCGGGATTGATGATCAGCATCAGCTCATAGTTCGCATTAACCTTAGCCATTGATTTGCACCTCCTTATGGACAAATGGCCTCTGCTCTTGGTCAGAGGCAAGGATAAAATAACACTGCGTGCCGCAGTTGGGCACACTAGCTTTTCTATTATACCTGATTTCGTCCTTTTGTCAAGCAAAATTTCAAATAAAAGACCGCCGGCCGTCCATTATTATTAAACGCACAGAGACTCAAGTGAGTCGGCTGTGCGTTTTTTCTTTACTACAACCCCATAGGACGGAGGTGAGACTGACGGGAAAGTACCGCTACCTGACCTTCGAGGACAGGAAGAAGATCGAGGCGTGGCATCGCTTACAGGTTTCCAGGCGTCCAGACCGTGGCCATTGAGGCCAACTATGACGACGAGATTTTGAGCCGCAACACCCGTCTGCCGGACACGGTAGTCAAGCGGGTGCGCAACAGTCATATGGAGATCCACCGCCTGTGTGAGTATCTCCGAAAGCTGGATCTGAGTGCTTGTAAAGAGATCTGGCTCCTCCATCTGAGTGATGCCTCCAGCAATGAGGGCCTGTTCATCGACCTGGTGGAGCGCGTTGTCGGCCCCGGCATCACTGTCCGGGCCGCGCCAAGGGGGTGATCAGATGTGGTTTGAGGCCCATGATACGATGGGTAAGCATCCCAAGACGCTGCGGCTGGCGCAGCTGCTGAATATCAAGCGCCGCGAAGCGGTTGGTCTCCTGTTTGACCTTTTTTCCTGGGGGCTGACCGCCGCGAAGAAAGATGGATCATTGGATGGTCTGACCGACGTGGATATTGGTATGGCGTTGGACTGCACCACAAAGCCGCAGAGCAAGAAACTGGTGAGGGCCTTGGTAGATGCGGGCTACATGGAATATCAGGACGGCACCTATTACATCCACGAGTGGTATGAC
>CALEQS010000139.1 GCA_937907975.1 uncultured Clostridia bacterium
AGTTCGGCCAGCGTGTCATCGACACCATGTTCCCCGTGGCAAAGGGCGGCACCGCCGCTGTTCCCGGCCCCTTCGGCTCCGGCAAGACCGTCGTCCAGCACGCGCTGGCCAAGTGGTCTGACGTGGACATCGTGATCTATATCGGCTGCGGCGAGCGCGGCAACGAGATGACCGACGTTCTGCGCGAGTTCCCCGAGCTGATCGACCCCCGCACCGGCGAGACGCTGATGAAGCGCACCGTGCTGATCGCCAACACCTCCGATATGCCCGTGGCCGCCCGTGAGGCGTCCATCTACACCGGCATCACCATCGCCGAGTACTTCCGCGACATGGGCTACGACGTGGCCGTCATCGCCGACTCCACCTCCCGCTGGGCCGAGGCTCTGCGTGAGATGTCCGGCCGTCTGGAAGAGATGCCCGGCGAGGAAGGCTATCCCGCCTATCTGGCCAGCCGTATCGCCGAGTTCTACGAGCGCGCCGGCGTGGTCCAGTGCCTCGGCTCCGACGAGGAGCGCCGCGGCAGCCTGACCGCCGTGGGCGCGGTCTCCCCTCCCGGCGGCGACCTGTCTGAGCCCGTCAGCCAGGGCACCATGCGCATCGTCAAGGTGTTCTGGAGCCTGGACTCCTCCCTGGCCTATCGCCGTCACTTCCCCGCCATCAACTGGCTGAACTCCTACTCCCTGTATCTGGACAACCTGAAGCCCTGGTTTGACGAGAATCTGGGCGAGAGCTTCCTCAAGAACCGCACCCGCGCCATGACCATCCTTCAGGAGGAGTCCTCCCTGAACGAGATCGTCCAGCTGGTCGGTAAGGACAGCCTGGGTGCCGCCGATCAGCTCACGCTGGAGACCGCCAAGATGATCCGCGAGGACTTCCTGCAGCAGAACGCTTTTGTGGACATCGACTCCTTCTCCGACTACCGCCGTCAGGCCATGATGATGCAGCTGATCCTCGATTACGACAGCCAGTGCCGCGCCGCCATCCAGAAGGGCGCCAGCGTGTCCGACCTGTTCGCCATCGGCGCCCGCGCCGGCATCGGCCGCGCCAAGAGCGTGCCCGTGGACCAGTACGAGCAGACCTATGCCCGCATCGCCGAAGAGATGACCAGCCAGATCGAAGAGATCGCTGAGAGAGGAGAGGTTGACTGATGATTAAAGAATACCGCACGATCCAGGAGATCGCCTCCCCTCTGATGGTGGTCGATCATGTGCAGGGCGTCACCTATGACGAGCTGGCCGAGGTGGAGCTGACCGACGGCTCCATCCGCCGCGCCAAGGTGCTGGAGGTCAACGGCGACAAGGCTGTTGTCCAGCTGTTCTCCTCCGCCGCCGGCATCAATCTGGCTCAGTCCAAGGTCCGCTTCCTCGGCCATCCCCTTCAGCTGGCCGTCAGCGGTGATATGCTGGGCCGCGTGTTCAACGGCATGGGCGAGCCCATAGACGGCGGCCCCGCCATTCTGGCCGAGGAGTACCGCGACATCAACGGTCTGGCCATGAACCCCGCCGCCCGCAACTACCCCAACGAGTTCATTCAGACCGGCATCTCCACCATCGACGGCCTGAACACGCTGGTCCGCGGCCAGAAGCTGCCTATCTTCTCCGGCTCCGGCCTGCCCCATGCTCAGCTGGCTGCTCAGATTGCCCGTCAGGCAAAGGTTCTGGACGGCGCCAGCAACTTCGCCGTCGTGTTCGCCGCCATCGGCATCACCTTCGAGGAGTCCGAGTACTTCGTGCAGGAGTTCCGCCGCACCGGCGCTATCGACCGCACCGTGCTGTTCACCAACCTGGCCAACGACCCCGCCGTCGAGCGTATCGCCACCCCCCGTATGGCGCTGACCGCCGCCGAGTATCTGGCCTTTGAGAAGAATATGCACGTTCTGGTCATCATGACCGACATCACCAACTACGCCGAGGCTCTGCGTGAGATCTCCGCGGCCAAGAAGGAAGTGCCCGGCCGCCGCGGCTATCCCGGCTACCTGTACACCGACCTGGCCACCATGTACGAGCGCGCCGGCCGTCAGCTGGGCAAGGAGGGCTCCATCACCATGATCCCCATCCTGACCATGCCTGAGGATGACAAGACCCACCCCATCCCCGACCTGACCGGCTATATCACCGAGGGCCAGATCATCCTGAGCCGCGAGCTGTACCGCAAGGGCATCGTGCCTCCCGTGGACGTGCTGCCTTCCCTGAGCCGTCTGAAGGACAAGGGCATCGGCGAGGGCAAGACCCGCGAGGATCACGCCGGCACCATGAACCAGCTCTTCGCCGCCTACGCCACCGGCAAGGAGGCCAAGGAACTGATGAGCATTCTGGGCGAGGCCGCCCTGTCCCCCACCGACCTGCTCTACGCCAAGTTCGCAGAGGAGTTCGAGAAGCGCTATGTGGCCCAGGGCCCCGAGGAGAACCGCTCCATTGAGGAGACCCTGGATCTGGGCTGGGAGCTGCTGAGCATCCTGCCCGTGAGCGAATTGAAGCGGATCAAAGAGGAGCACATCGCCAAGTATCTGCCCAAGAAAGACGCCGAATAAGGGGGATTTCGCATGGCAAACACCACTGTTAGCGCCACCCGCATGGAGCTGACCCGGCTGAAGGGCCGGCTCAAGACCGCCACCCGGGGCCACAAGCTGCTCAAGGACAAGCGGGACGAGCTCATGAAGCAGTTCCTCGATGTGGTGCGGGAAAACCGCGAAATCCGTCAGCGCGTGGAGGAGGGCCTGAAGCAGGCCCACGCCTCCTTCACCGTGGCCTCTGCCCTGATGAGCGCCGAGATGCTGGAGCAGTCCCTGCTCTATCCCAAGCAGAGCGTAGAGCTGGGCATGACCACCAAGAACATCATGTCCGTCAACGTGCCGGAGTATCACTTCAGCACCGCCGGCGGCGCCGCCGGGGACATTTACCCCTACGGCTTCGCCATGACCAGCTGTGAGCTGGACGGCGCGGTGGACGCCCTGTCCTCCGTGTTTCAGGATATGCTGAAGCTGGCGCAGATCGAAAAGACCACCCAGCTGCTGGCGGAGGAGATCGAAAAGACCCGCCGTCGCGTCAATGCGCTGGAATACGTTATGATCCCCCAGACCGAGGAGAGCATCAAGTACATCTCCATGAAGCTGGAGGAAAATGACCGCAACTCCACCACCCGCCTGATGAAGGTCAAGGATATGATGCTTCAGCAGGCCATTGAGGAGAAGCGCCGCGAGGTTGCAGAAGCCATCGCCGAGGCGGAAGCCGAGGGCGCGTAAGCGTGATTTTCGGAAAGACTTTCAGCCTTTCCGGCAACGAAATAAAAAATAAAAAGAGGGACGGTTTTTATAGCCGTCCCTCTTTTATTTTGCAGTGATGACCCGCAGCAGAGCACAGGTCTCACAGAGTTCCGTCATCCGCAGATGACGGAATAAGATAAAATCTGTTTTTCCGAGGGCGCACCCCAGGGTGGCTTCTCTTGCTCCTGCGGGACAATTCACCTTCTGTACCTCGGAAAAAACTCTTCTCAGCCCAGCAAGTGTGCGAACAGCCCGCCAAATGCGGCAGTTCGTGCGCGCAGTGGACGGTAAAGCCCCTCGCAGAAAAGAGCTCACCCACTGTGTGGGTGAGCTCTTTTTGAGAATTTAAATCAAATCGCTCTCGACCTGCACATGGTCGGTGCCGTGCGCCTCGAACTCCGCCATATAGGCGTCCATGCGCCGGGTCAGTTCGGCAAAGTTGCTCTCGTCGATGGCGGCATCGTCCATGTCCCGCCGGGCCAGCTCCTCCGCCAAAATGTCGAAGAACACTGCGTCCTCATAGTCGGCAATGGCCTCGTGAATGCCGCCCTCGGCAAAGGCCCGGGAGGGCACCACCTCGCCCTGCCACAGCTCTGCCAGCGCAGGCATCCCCTCCTGCGCCGCCTTGGCAAACAGCAGGGACTCCACCTCGTCATAATCCCGGAACCGGTCTTCGCCCCGGGCGGAATTCAAGACCCAGTTTCCAATATACGCCATATCCAGCAGGCGCCGGAACTGCTTCGTTGTCAAGTGAAGATCCACAGAGGACCGCCTCCTTTATCCGCTGACACGCGGAGTCCTTCCAAGTGCGCACATAGTGCGCCTCATTGGTATGATTATTATAGTCTATTCTGCCGGAAAGTCAATCGTGCCAGGGGTGACAAAGGATAACAAAAAGCGGGAAATGATTTACTTGTCCGGCGCGTTGTGCTATCATAAGGTATTAAGGTGCACATACTTTTCGCACAAGTGATACAGTCCGCTGCTTCGGCGGACACTGGAGGTAATCCCATGGATAACCGCCCCATTGGCGTGTTTGATTCCGGCCTCGGCGGCCTGACCGCCGTGCGCCGTCTGGCGGCACTGCTGCCCAATGAAAACATCATCTACTTTGGCGACACCGGCCGGGTGCCCTACGGCACCCGCTCCCGGGAAATCATCCGCCGCTATGCCATGCAGGACGTGAACTTCCTGCGCAGTTTTGACCTGAAGGCCATCGTCATCGCCTGCGGCACCGTGTCCTCCATCGCGCTGGACGACCTGCGGGCCCAGACCGACCTGCCCATCTTCGGCGTGGTGTTCCCCACCGCCAAAAAGGCGGCGCAGGTGACGAAAAACGGAAAGGTCGGCATCATTGCCACCCCCGCCACCATCCGCACCGGGGCCTATGACCGGGTGATCCGGGCAGAAAACCCGAACGTGACGCTGACCGCCCGCTCCTGCCCGTTGTTTGTACCGCTGGTGGAGAATGGCCGCACCCGACCCGGCGACGTGGTCATCGAGACCATTGCGGCGGAATATCTCGCCCCCGTCCGGGCCGCCGGGGTGGACACCCTCATTCTGGGGTGCACCCACTATCCCCTGCTCACCGATGTGATCGGCGCTTACATGGGCCCAGGCGTCACCCTGCTGGACTCCGGCGCCGAGGTGGCCGAGGAGCTGGCGGGCTATCTGCGTGAGCATGATCTGCGCGCCGACCTGACCCAGCACGGCACCTGCCGCTGGTACGTCAGCGACAGCGTGGAGTCCTTCCACGATCTGGCCTCCATCTTCCTTGACCGGGAGGTCACCGAGCCGGTGGAGCAGATCGCCATCGAAAATTACTGATCTGTCAGGAGAACCGAAACTATGGAAAAAGACGTTATCATCTCTATCCGGGGCACCCAGGACTACTCCGGCACCGAGCCCGACACCATGGAGCTGGTGACCGAGGGCAAGCTGGCAGTGCAGGACGGTGCACTGCGCCTGAGCTACGAGGAGAGCGAGCTCACCGGCATGGAGGGCACCACCACCGTTTTTCAGGTGGAGCCGGAAAAGGTGACTCTGCTCCGGCTGGGCAGTGTCCAGTCGGAAATGGTCTTTGAGGAAGGCCGCCGCCATATGTCGCTCTACTCCACTCCCTATGGCAATATGGAGATCGGCGTCCGGGCCCGCCGGCTGAATTCCACGCTGGAGCTGACCGGCGGACGGCTGGAGATCGACTACGACATCGAGATCAATCATATGCTGGCCGGACAGAGCCTGTTCTGCATCGACGCGCGGGAAAATACGCCGGTCAAGAGCTGAGATGCCCGATCCGCTGACCGCAGCTCGGCTGAAAGCCGCTGCACTGCTGACCGAGGCCGCCCGCAGGCTGGGAAACGATGCTGTATGCCCCGTCCGATCCGTCCGCTTTCGCCCGGACGGCAAAGGCGGCGAACTGGCCGCCCCGTTCCCCATGACCGCCCATCTGGACGCCGGGGCGCTGGCACAGGCCATGAGCGCCGACGCGTTTTTTGAGCGCGCCGCCCCCTCCGGGACATGGATCGCGCTGGAGCTTGGCGAGGAATGGCGGGACGCCGTGCGATGTTGGACGGCACCGGAAGAAAAGCTGACCGCTGACACGCCCCCTATCCCTGCATTCCCTGCCAAAATCGACGCCGCCCTCTGGCGGCTGGACGCGCTGGCCGGGAGATGCGACCCACTCACCGCCGCCCGGCTCGACCGGGGCAATCCCGCGTGGCGGGTGCAGCGGTGCACAGAGCTGGCCGGACAAAACCGGGGCCGCAATGCCCCTGACCGGCGGCTCGTCAACGAAGCGGCGCTTCTCTACGCTCTGCTGACGGAAGACAGCGCCCCAAAGGCCGCACAGCAGCTCATCACGCTGGCTGACCGGTATCTTGCCTCCCCCGCCGAGGACGCACTGGTGCGCCGTGTACTGGCCGCCGGCTGGCAGGCGGTGGGATGCTGCGAAAAAAAAGTCTCCAATTCCACGTCATTCTGAGCGCAGCGAAGAATCTTACAGCACCAACCTTCAATACACAGCTGATCTAAATGAATACGCTGGTGTTTTCAGATTCTCGTGCCGGCCTAAGAGCCGCCCTCCGGGCGGTTGGCCGCTTGCACGCAAAAAGCGGCCGCAGTCGGTCACTGTGCTCCCTCAGAATGCCCCTTCCACAAGACATGAACCACAATTCAAAGCGAGGTGCTTACCCTATGGCCACTAAGGTACTCATTGTAGAAGACGACAGCAACATTGCCCAGTTGCTCCAGCTCTATCTGGAGAAGGAGGGCTTTGAGACCAAGATCGCCCAGGACGGCGGCAAGGGCGTGGAGGAATTCCGCGCATGGGAACCCAATCTGGTGCTGCTGGACATCATGCTGCCCGTGATGGACGGCTGGGCAGTCTGCCGCAAGATCCGGGAGGCCAGCAAGACCCCCATCATCATGATGACCGCCAAGGGCCAGACCGAGGACAAGGTCAACGGCCTTGAGATGGGCGCGGACGACTATATCGTCAAGCCCTTTGAAATGAAGGAAGTGCTGGCCCGCATCCACGCGGTGCTGCGCCGCTTCGGTGACGGCGGCGATACCGGCAAGGAGAAAAAGCTGACCTTTGACAAACTGGTCATCAATCTGGACTCCTATGAGCTGCTGGTGGATGGCAAGCGGGTGGATACGCCCCCGAAAGAGATGGAACTGCTCTACCACCTGGCCTCTGCTCCCAACCGGGTATTCACCCGCAACCAGCTGCTGGATGAGGTCTGGGGCTTTGACTACTTCGGTGACAGCCGCACCGTGGACGTGCACATCAAGCGCCTGCGCGAAAAGCTGGAGGGCGTCAGCGACCAGTGGAGCCTGAAAACCGTCTGGGGCGTCGGCTACAAGTTTGAGCTTGTGGAGAACGCCGCAAAATGAAAAACACCCTCTTTCGGCGCCAGTTCCTGCTGACCGCCGGACTGATCCTGCTGTCCTTCATTCTGCTGGCCGCCTCCTTCACGACCCTGAGCTACCGTTATATGGTGCGCGAGAAGAAAGAGAGCATGGCAGAAAACGTCAGCTACGCCGCCAGCATGACACAGGTCATCCTTCAGCGCGGCTTTGACCCGGCGGAGGACGCATTCCCCATTTACGGCCCCGCCCTGTCCCACATCTCCGACTCCGATCTGGTGCTCTGCGACGCCAGCGGAACCGTCCTGCGCTATGTGGCCGACGGCACCGATGACCCGGACTATGTGGGCAGTGTGATCTCGTCTGACGTGACAAGCCAAATGATCAATAACGGCATCTACTCCGGAATGTCCGACCTCGGCATCTACTCCGGCGTCCACTTTGCCGCCGGTGCCCCCATCTGTCTCCAGACCGGCCTGGGCGAGAGCGTGCAGTATTTCATCTTCATGACCGCCTCCGCCACCGATCTGGTGGTACTGTGGAAGTCGCTGGCCACGCTGTTCTTCTTTGTGGCCGTGATCGTGATGTGTGTCGCCTGCATCGCCTGCTCCATCTTCTCTATGCAGCAGGTAAAACCCCTGCGGGAGATGGCAGACGTGGTGCGCCGCTTCGGCATGGGCGAGTATGACGTCCGGGTGGACGACACCGGCCGCAAGGACGAGATCGGCGATCTGTCCGCCGCCTTCAACGCCATGGCTGACTCGATCGCCAGCTCAGAGAAACGCCGTCAGGAGTTTGTGGCCAACATCTCCCATGAACTGAAGACTCCCATGACCACCATCTCCGGCTTCACCAACGGCATTCTGGACGGCACCATCCCGCCGGAAAAGGTCAACGACTCTCTGCAGGTCATTTCGTCCGAGACCGCCCGGCTCAGCCGCCTGGTGCGGCGTATGCTGGATGTCAGCGCCCTTCAGGCCCGGGAGTCCGTCCAGAGCCAGGTGGAGTTTGACATCAGCGAAACGATGGTGCAGGTCATGATCTCGCTGGAGGGCAAGATCAAAAGCCGTCAGCTGGACATGGACGTCCATATCCCCGACGACCCGGTGCGAGTCTGGGGCGACCCGGACGGCATCACCCAGGTGTGCTACAATCTGCTGGACAATGCGGCCAAATTTGCCGCCCCCGGCACTGCCATCGCCGTCACCATCACAACGAAGGGCACCAAGGCCTATATCTCCGTCAAAAATCAGGGGGAGACCATCCCGCCCGACGAGCTGAATATGATCTTTGACCGCTTTCACAAGTCCGACCGCTCCCGCAGCATCGACAAAGAGGGCGTGGGTCTGGGCCTCTACATCGTCAAGACCATTCTGAACAACCACAAGGAAAACATCACCGTCACCAGTAAAGACGGTGTGACCGAATTTATCTTCACCCTGACGCTGGCCGGCTGACCGGCATCAGGACGCACCGGAAGGAGACACCAATGGACGACTGGAACCAGAACAACAGCAGCTGGAGCGGCTATGGGGATGACCCGTGGGATACGCCGCCCAAATCATCCGCCCGCCCAACGCGCCACGCCAGACGGGACGAATCCGCAGGGCACAGCGCCGCCCCCGGCCACGCCATCGGCTCCTGTGATGCGGACTACGCCGACGAGGCCGCCAAACCCGAGCGAAAAAGAGTCCGCTGGCGCAGGATCGTGCTCCCCATCGTCATCGCCCTGATCGCGGCGGGTGCCGCACTGGTGATCCGCTCCAAGCTGTACCGGCTCTATTCCGTCGTCTCCACCACTCCCTCCGGCTTTGGCACCGCGGACAGCAGCGGCGACTCCGATGACGATTTCTCCGTGGACATTGACCCCGACGGCGATTCGGACAGCAGAAGCGAGAGTGAGGCAGAGCTCACCGGTCCCAGCGCCATTGAACGCTATACGCCGGACGGCTCCTTTACGCTGGAGACCGTCTCCCGTGCCGGGATGGAAGAACTGAGCTACCAGGAGATTTACGCCCGGGTGGCCCCCAGCGTGGTGAATATCATGGCCTACAGCGACAATGCCGGCTCTTACGCCACCGGCGTTATCCTCTCTGAGGACGGCTACATTCTGACCAATCAGCACGTCGTGGCAGGGTGCTCCGCCGCCCGGGTCGTCACGGCGGACAACGAAAGCTACGACGCCCTGCTGGTGGGCGAGGACGCCAACACTGACCTGGCCCTGCTGAAGATCGACGCCGAGGGGCTGACCCCCGCTCAGTTCGGCGACAGCGAAGAACTGGTGGTGGGCGACGAATGCTTTGCCATCGGCAACCCGCTGAGCGTGCGCTATCAGAGCACCTTCTCCAACGGCATCATCTCTGCGCTGAACCGCAATGTGGAGGTCAACGGCTACTCCATGACCCTGATCCAGACCACCGCCGCCCTGAACGAGGGCAGCTCCGGCGGCCCGCTCATCAACATCTATGGTCAGGTCATCGGCATCGACAACATGAAGATCATGTCCAGCACCAGCACGGTGGAGGGTCTGGGCTTCTCCATTCCCGCCAAAACCGTCCAGCGGGTGGTGAACGCCCTGTGCGCCGACGGCGAGATCGGCCACCCGGTCATCGGCATCACCTGCTACGCCGTCTCTGTGGACGCTGACGAGGGCATCGGTGCGGACGGCTTGTATGTCGCCACCATCTATGAAAACTCCGACGCCGCCGCTCAGGGGCTCCAGGTGGGCGACATCATCACCGCCATTGACGGCCAGCCCATCCGGCAGGTGGGCGATGTGGATCTGGCCAGCCGCCATGTGGGCGACGTCATCACCGCCACGGTGTGGCGCGATGGCGAGACGCTGGATATTACGTTTGCGCTCTCTGAACAGAACGACCTGAACTGACCCTCAAAAGGGTCCGCAAATGAGAATAACCCCTCTGTGCTTCGGGCAGACTGAGCACAGAGGGGTTTTCCATATTCTCACGAACGGGGGCATTTCAAATGCGGGTACGGGATCTGATGAGCAAAAGCGTGGTCACCATCACGCCGGAGGAGAGCGCCGCGCTGGCGGCGCGGCTGCTGAGCCGCCACGAGCTGGGCGCGCTTCCGGTCTGCGCGGCGGACGGCACGCTGACGGGCATCGTCACCGACCGGGACATCGTCACCCGGTGCGTGGCCGCCGGGGAGGAGCCCGGCCGGGTGCCGGTGCGGGACATCATGTCCCCCGCACCCTCTGTCATCACGCCGGAAATGTCCATTTCAGTCGCCGCACGGCTGATGGCGGAGCGGCAGGTGCGCCGCCTGCCAGTGGTGGAGCAGGGACAGGTGGTCGGAATGCTGTCACTTGGAGACCTGGCTCGCTCCCGGCGCACCGACACCGAGGCCGCCGAGGCACTCAGCGACATTTCCGCCTCTCTGCGGCGCAAAAAACGCTGAAGCAGGGTGACAGCCGAAGAAACACAGGTTATAATGAGGGTAGCAAAATTGAACCTGCGAGGTGCTGAACCCATGCTGTATGTACTGAACTATGTCACGGCGGTCTATGTACTGGCCGCCATCCTGCCCGCCTTCTTCCTCCTGCGCTATGTCTACCGCCACGACACCATCGAAAAGGAGCCGCCTGCCCTGCTGGCGCTCATGCTGGGCGGCGGCGTGCTGGCCACTTTCGCCGCACTGATCCTGGAGACGGTGGGAGAGAATATACTGGGCATCTTCTTTCGCCACCCCACCCGGCTCTATTACATCATCCTCGCCTTTGTGGTCGTAGGCTGCGTGGAGGAGGGGGCCAAGCTGTTCTTTCTAAAAAAGTTCAGTTGGCGCAACCCGAACTTCAACTACCTTTTCGACGCGGTGGTCTACGCCGTGTTCGTCGCCCTCGGCTTTGCCGCCTTCGAAAACATCAAGTACGTGTTCACCTATGGCCTGTCCGTGGCCCTGACCCGGGCGGTCACCGCCGTGCCCGGCCACCTGAGCTTTTCCGTGTTCATGGGCATCTTCTATGGCCGGGCCAAGCTGTGCTCAGTCTACGGCAATGAAGCGGGTGAAAAAAAGAATCTGGCACTGAGCTTTCTGGTGCCCGTGGCACTCCACGGCTTCTATGACGCCTGCGCTATGGTCGGCGGCTCTCTGGCCTCGGCGGTGTTCACGGTGTTCATCATTGTGCTCTACATCATCGTGTTCAAGCTCATCAAATCCGCGTCCTACCACGACCGGCCAATTTACTGAATGATAGAAACAGGCGGGGATTCATTCCTCGCCTGTTTCATTGCACGATATGCACCGTATAGTCAGATGTGAAGCTGTCCGCGATCGGGGCGGTGACGTAGACCTCATTCTCATCGGTCATGAGGATGAGGTCAAAATTTTCTCCATAACTCTGCCAATACTCGATGGACTTGTCCAGCCCCATAACATAGCAGGCGGTGGACAGTCCGTCGGCCAAAGTGACGTCGGCGCTGACCACGGTAACGGAGCAATGGCCGCGGTCCGCCGGTGTCCCGGTGGCCGGGTCGATGATATGGTGGTAAACCCGCCCGTTCTCATCCGTGAAATTGCGCTCATAGGCCCCGGAGGTGATGACCGCCCGGTCCGCCACGGACACCACGCCCAGCAGGGCATTCGGATCGTCCGGCGCGTTGGGCGCCCAGATGCCGCACCGCCAGAGCGCGCCGTCCGGCTTCGTGCCGTAGCACTGGACATTACCGCCAAACGACACCGCCCCGGCGATCAGGTCATACGCTCTGAAAATCTCCATAAGACGGTCGGAGGTATGGCCCTTGGCAATGCCGCCCAGGTCGATGCCCTGTCCCGCCCCCAGCGTCAGGTCGGAGCCATTCAGCGTCAACTTGTCACTGCCGGCGGTCCGGAGCAGGGCCTGCAGCTCCGATTTGCTTGGTACCTTGTAATCTCCCATAGTAAAGCCCTAGGCCTGCATAATGGGATAGACCGTAATATCGAACGCGCCGCCGGTGGTGCGCCAGATGTCCAGCGCCCGCTCCACCATGACCTGCGTATCGGCCGAAAGATTGCCGGAACCGCTGGCATTGATACGGCTGACCTCACTGTCCGCGTTTCCCACCCTGAGCAGGGCGTCCAGCCGCTCTATCTCCGCCACGGCGGCGTCCAGCGCATCTTCGCACCGCTCGCCATAGGTGGTGACAGTCATATAGGTGTCCATGGCGAACACATCCGCCGACGCCGACGATGGTTCCGCCCCACAGCCGGACAGCAGAGCCGCCCCCAGACAGAGCACTGCAATAAACCTCTTTTTCATCCCCTGCTCCCTGCCGCAATGCGGGCTCCAGCCGGCGGCACAGCCCGCCCTCAGCAGGCCGATCACCACGCCGCTCACCAGTCCGGTAAACCAGAGCACCAATAGATACCATCCCAGTGCGATCATCACCACTCCGCTCAGCAGGCCCCCGGCCAGGCTGTACCAGAAGCTCACGCCATTGCCAAAGAGGACACTCACCAGAACGATGCGCACAAAATTGACCGCCAGCGCGCTTTTTGCACCCATGCTGTAGAGCGCCAGCAGCACCACGATATTCGCCAGCCCCAGCTTCATACCGGGCATAGCAAAGAAGGCCGGGAGCTGCGCCTCCACATAGCTCAGATCAGCGCCAGCGCAGTCAGCAGGCCATAGAGCGCCAGCTTACGATTTTTTGTTCCAGCCATATGCCCTCCTATCCGGCGATCAGGTCCATGCCGGGTTCTTCCGACTCGTCCACCACTTCCACCACCACTTGATGAGGCAGGCAGACGATGGACTGCCCAGTACGGCTGATTTTCCCCATGCCGACGCACAGCGCGTCGGGGCAGTCCGCCTCCGTGACAGATGCACTCCCATCCGCGATGACCAGCAGGTTTGTGCCGCCGATGCCCTCGAT
>CALEQS010000140.1 GCA_937907975.1 uncultured Clostridia bacterium
TAGGCGTTGGCCAGCGTGTTCAGATTCGGGAAGCTGGAAGCGTCGGTCTCAGAGCTGAGGAGCACCATGACCTGCCCGCCGCTGACCAGATAGTCCTGCACCTGCTGCAGCTCATCGGCGGAGAGATCACTGGTGGGCTGGTTGAAGAACAGCATCTCGCAGTTTTCTGGAATGCCGCCGTCGGTGAGCAGGTTCACGTTCTGGGTGGACAGATTGTTCTTGTCCAGCAGGGTGCTGATCTGACTGCCCAGCGAGGCCTCGCCGTGGCCGGTGTCGCAGAAAATGGTGTGGGCCGCGCCGCTGGTGACCAGATTGACGGCGCTGGTCAGCTGGCCCTCGGCGTCAAATTCAGAGTAGCTGGTCTGGCCATAATAGTAGTAGGAGTACATATCAGGCACCAGAATGTCGCTGAAGGCGATGGTCTGCTGTTTGCCGGTGTCGGTGTTGCGGACGACCACCACATTGCTGCTGTCTACGCCGTACTCACTGAGGGCGGAGGGGTAGAGGGTGGTGTCCACATTCTTCAGCGTCAGCTTGTCGCTGAGGGAGCAGTAGAGCTCCAGATAGGTGGAAATGCGCTGATCCACTCCATCCGTGGGGGCCAGCACGGTGATCTCCACATTGGAGTTCAGACCGTTCAGAAGGTCGCGGCTGGTGTCGGAGACGGTGTATATATTCTCACTGGACAGGTCCTTCTGGGTCACGTTGGTGGGGATCATACCCACTGCCAGATTGACTATGATCACGATCGCGATGGCCGCCAGAATGGACACGGCGGCAAATAGGCCGCCCCGCCATTTCAGTCCGGTAAACAGGTTCTTGAAATTGAATTTCTTTTTCATTGCGTCCGACTCCCTTCCTCAGCAGTAGCGCCGCCGCTGAATGAGCTGGACGGTGATGAACACCAGCAGAAAGTCCAGAGACAGATAGAGGATCAGGCCGGTGAAGTCAAAGAGATGGTAGGAGGCAAAGTTGGAAAAAACCTCGGTGACGGAGAATTTGTCCAGCAGTGTGGGCAGCAGGTTGTCAAAATGGGAGCGCTGCACCAGATAGACGATCACCTCACCGGCGGCAGCCACAGCGGTGACGATGCCGGACACCAGATAATTGCCGGTCAGTGCGTGGATGACCACGCCCAGCAGCAGATCCAGCAGCAGAAAGCCCACCAGCGATGCCGCGGCGGAGGAGGGAATGTAGCTCACCAGAGAATTCCACAGCAGCAGGAGCAGCACGGCGCCGAAGGTGCCGATGGCGGCGATGACCTGGCTCTCGGTCAGAGACGATACCAGCAGGCCGACGGCGATGCAGACGCTGCCCAACAGGAAGAACATGAGCAGGGTGGCATAGTCCACCGCCAGTGTGGCAGTGCCGTTCAGTTTGATGATGAGCGGGCACAGGCAGAACAGCAGGCAGGGAAGCGCCAGCACCGCCAGCATGGCAAAATACTTGCCCAGCACCATTTTGGTGACGCTGACCGGACTGGTCAGCAGCAGCTGGTCAGTCTTGCTGCGCCGGTCCTCCGCCATGGAGCGCATGGTCAGGATCGGGGTGGTCAGCATGAAAATAAACAGACTGCTGTTCAGCGCATAGGCAAAGCTGGGATAGCCGCTGAACAGGTTGGCGGCCATGAAGTAAATGCCCACACAGCAGACGAGAAAGGCACAGCAGATGTAGCCGGTCATGGAATGAAAGTATGCGCCCAGCTCGCGCTTGTAAACTGCGATCATGAATCTTCTTCCTCCTCCTGGGTATCCGGCAACGGTTCGGCTTCCACATCAGATGCGGTGTCCGGAGCCGGCTCAGCTGTTTCCGGTGCGTCCTCCTGCGTCAGGGACAGGAACACCTGCTCCAGCGATGCAGTGGTGGTTTTCAGTTCGATGAGGGGGAGTCGGGCGTCGGCAAAGGCGAAGAAAATGGCCTGTCGGGGGTCGTTGGACGGCGTATACTCCAGCTGGGCGGTCACCTGACCGTCCTCACCGCTGAGCGTGACATTGCTGATGCCGTCGATGCCCGACAGAATGGACTCCACCTGCGCGCGGTCAGCCAGCGCGGTCAGCGTCAGCGTGGCGGCGGCGTTCAGCTGCTGTTCCAGTTCCTCCGGGCGGCCGTCGGCAATGACCCGGCCCTGATGGAGAATGACGATCCGGTCACAGGCCAGCTGCACCTCGGAGAGCTTGTGAGAGCTCAGAATGACGGTGTGCGCCTCGCCGAGCTTTCGGATCAGCGCCAGCATCTCGTTGATCTGCCGGGGATCGAGGCCGTCGGTGGGCTCGTCGAGGATAATGATGTCGGGCAGACCGAGGATGGCCTGAGCCAGGCCCACACGCTGGCGGTAGCCTTTGGACAGGTTCCGAATGAGTCTGCCGGAAACCTCCTGAAGCTCGGTGAGCTCCACTGCCTTCTGAATGTACTCTGCCCGCTCCTTTTTGGGCAGCTGCTTGAGCTCGGCGCAGAAGTTCAGGTACTCGCTGACGGTCATGTCGGTGTAGAGCGGCGGCTGATCCGGCAGGTAGCCGATGCAGCGCTTGGCCTCCTCAGCCTCCTCCAGAATGTCGTGGCCGTTGACAGTGATCTGCCCCTCAGTGGGGGCCAGATAGCCGGTGATCATATTCATCGTGGTCGTTTTGCCTGCGCCGTTCAGGCCCAGCAGACCGCAGACCTGTCCCGGCTCGACGGTCAGGTTCAGGTGGTCTACCGCGGTCTGAGTGCCGTAGCGCTTGACCAGATCGTGGATCTCGATCAAATTGGATTCCTCCTTGCTGTGGATGTTTCGGGTATATGCCCGAAGATACCGAATACAATAGCGGCAAAAACTTAAACCTGACTGAAGGCAGATTTGGACGAAAAAGGAAGGAGAATAGGAACAATGCCGGCCTGCGGAGAGCTCCGCAGGTCGGCATTTTAAAGTTCAGACATTTGGATTTTGAGCAAAATAATCAGTCTTGTCCGACTCTGTGATGGGACGCAGCACCCGGCAGGGACTGCACACGGCGATCACATTGGCGGGAATGTCGCGGGTGACGACGCTCCCGGTGCCGGTGATGGTGTTGTCGCCGATGGTGACTCCGGCGGTGATCTTTACGTCGCCGCCCAGCCACACGTTCCGGCCAATGTGCACCGGCCCGCCGATACAGCCGCCGCGGATGCGTTCTTCGGCGTCGATGGCGTGGTTGACGGGGTAGATGCCGATGTTGGGCCCCAGCAGGGCGTTTGCGCCAATAACCACCTCGGCGCAGTCCAGGATCACACAGCCAAAGTTGATGTAGACATTGTCCTCAATGGCGATATTTTTCCCGAACTCACAGCGGAAATCCGGCTCGATCCAGACGTCTTTTCCGACGGAGCGGAACAGGCCGCGCAGGATCTGTTGGCGCTCCTCGGTCTGGCCGTCGTCCGTCCGGTTATAGGCGCGAAACAGCTTTTTGGCCTCCACCCGGCGCTGAAAGAGGTCCGGGTCGAAATCATTGTACATCTGTCCGGCCTGTAATTTTTCCCATGCAGTCATAGCAGATCTTTCTCCTTTTGCGGTCAGAACGGAAGCGGCGCGTCCTCCGGTTTTTCCAGTGCCTCCGGGTGGGAGAGAAACCAGCGCACGCCGCTGTAACGGTTCATCTGCCGGTCGTTGGCCACCATGCGGGCCACCACTTCCTCGTCGCCTACAATGATGAGCAGCTCCTTGGCCCGGGTGATGGCAGTATAGAGCACACCCCGGGTGAGCAGCATGGGCGGGCCGTTGACGGCGGCCAGAATGACTGCCCGGTATTCACTGCCCTGAGATTTGTGCACCGTCATGGCGTAGGCGGGCTCCAGCTCGTTGAGCATATCCGGGGTGTATTCCACGATGTGGCCGTCGAAATTGACGGTGGTCACATCTCCCTCCGGGGTGATGTCAGTGATGAGGCCGATGTCGCCGTTAAACACGCCGGTGCCGCCCTGCAGGCTGTTTTCCGAGCGCCAGAGCACATCGTAGTTGTTCTTGATCTGCATGACCCGGTCCCCGACCCGGAAGGTGAAGGAGCCGTGTTTTTTCTTCCCCCGTTCCGGCCTGGGCGGGTTCAGTGCCGCCTGAAGGGCGGCGTTCAGGTTGGCAGTGCCCGCCAGATATTTGCGGGTGGGGGAGAGCACCTGGATCTGATCGGCGGGGATGCCCATCTTTTCGGGCAGCCGGGTCTGGCACAGCTCCACGATGGTGTCCACCGCATTCCGGGCATCCTTGCGGCGCAGGAAGAAGAAGTCGCCCCCCGCGTTTTTCAGGCTGGGCAGCTGTCCGGCGTTGACGCTGTGGGCATTCATGACGATGCGGGACTGCTGCGCCTGACGGAAGATCGTGGTCAGCCGGGCAATGGGCACCGCATCGGAGCGGATCAGATGGTCAAAGACCTGCCCAGGCCCTACGGGGGGCAGCTGATCCGGGTCGCCCACCAGCACAAGGCGGCAGTCATTGGGCAGGGCGGCCAGCAGCGCCGCCATCAGGGGCACATCCACCATGGAGGTCTCGTCCACAATGACGGCCTTGCATTTCAGCGGTTCGTCCTCGTCGTGCATGAACACCAGCTGGTTGGACTCCGGGTCATAGCCCGCCTCCAGCAGGCGGTGGATGGTGGAGGCCTCTTGCCCGCACAGCTCACCAAGGCGCTTGGCGGCGCGGCCGGTGGGGGCGGCCAGCAGCGTTTTCAGTCCCAGCGCTTCAAACAGGCCGAGGATGCCCCGGAGACTGGTGGTCTTGCCGGTGCCGGGACCGCCGGTCAGCAGCATGATCTGGTGGCCTGCCGCCATGCGGACGGCCTCCCGCTGCTCCGGGGCATAGGAGATGCCCTGTTCATGCTCCACCCGGTCAATGAGTGCGTCCAGATTCTCGGGGATCAGCGTCTCCCGCTGGCACATCTCCAGAATGCGGTGGACGATGTAGGCTTCGTTCTCAAAGAGACCGCTCAGGTAGACGGCCGGAGTGGCGCCCACAAAGGTGGTGACAACCTTTCCCTGCAGCCGCAGTGCATCCAGACCCTCGGCCAGCAGGTCGGCGCTGTCAATGCGCAGCAGCCGGGCGGCGGCGCTGAGCAGCTTCTCCCGGGGGAGAAAGCAGTGGCCGCTGTCCAGATTGTGAGTCAGGGTGTACTGCACCCCGGCCTCTACACGCAGCAGATCGTCCGCACCAATGCCGCAGGCGGCGGCGATCCTGTCCGCGTCTGCAAAGCGGAGCCCCACGTCCTCGTTCAGGAGCAGATAGGGGTCGGCCCGGAGAATGTCAATGGCCCGGTCGGCGTAGCGCCGCCACAGGGCAAGACCGATGGAGGCGGGGAGCTGAAACTGTCCCAGAAACTCCATAAGCCGCCGCATTCCCGCCTTCTGGAGAAATTCCGCCTGAATGGCCCGAGCCTTTTTCAGCGTCATGCCCTTGAGCGAGGCCAGCTTCTCCGGCTCTGACTCAATGACGGCCAGCGTGTCAGCGCCAAATTTGTCCACAATGCGCCGGGCGGTCTGCCTGCCTACACCTTTGATGACGCCGGCGGCGAGATATTCAAAAATGCCATGGGCCTCCGTCGGCACAGAGGTCTCCATGGCGGCGGCTTTGAACTGGGGGCCAAAGGAAGGGTGATCCACCCACACGCCGGTGGCGAGGATGTGCTCACCGGCCGAGACGTCGGCCATCTCGCCCACCACGGTCTGACTGCCCTCTTTGGACTTGACCCTGAGAACGGTGTAGCCGTTCTCAGGGTTTTGATAGATGACCGCCGAGACGGTGCCCTCCAGGGTTTCCACTTGTGACTGCTCTGGCGCCATCAGGACGCCTCCTTTGTGTTGAAATATGTGTTCAGTATCCTGAATTATGTAAATTGATCAGACTTGGTCGATGTCCTGTTCCACCACGCAGAAGCGTAGCTCCGGGTAGCGCCGGCACAGCCGCTCGGCGGCGGCCTGCCCGTCGCTGTCCAGCCCTACATCCGCGAGATAGATCGTCCCGCAGTCCAGCTTGCCCTCCCCGGACAGGGCGGTCAGCCCCTTGAGCTGCTGCTCCAGCAGCCGGCCGTCGCCCCGGGCGGGCAGAAGGATGACCGCGCCTCGGACAGGATAGACCAGCCGCCCTACCGCAAAGCGGATGCAGGCGGCCAGACCGATCGCGCAGAAAACTGCCAGTAAGATCTCCCATACCACATGACTCGCCTCCGGGGCATCCTATGCCCCGGAGTGCTTCGGTGTGTCAGGAGAGCATTTTCTTGAGGTAATGGCCGGTGTAGGAGGCCTCACACTGGGCGACCTCCTCCGGCGTGCCGGTGCAGACGATCTCGCCGCCGCCGCTTCCGCCCTCTGGCCCCAGGTCAATGAGGTAGTCGGCGGTCTTGATGACGTCCAGATTGTGCTCGATGATGAGCACCGTGTTGCCCACCGCCACCAGCCGCTGGAGCACCTCCACCAGGCGGTGTACGTCGGCGGAGTGCAGGCCGGTGGTGGGCTCGTCCAGAATATAGATGGTGGAGCCGGTGGAGCGTTTGGCCAGCTCCGTGGCCAGCTTGACCCGCTGGGCCTCGCCGCCGGACAGGGTGGTGGAGGACTGGCCCAGCTTCACATAGCCCAGACCCACGTCGTAGAGCGTCTTGAGCCGGGCATAGATCTTGGGGATGTTCTCAAAGAAGGGGAGGGCCTCGTCCACGGTCATTTCCAGCACTTCGTAGATGTTCTTGCCCTTGTACTTGACCTCCAGCGTCTCCCGGTTATAGCGTTTGCCCTTGCAGACCTCACAGGGGACGTAGACGTCGGGCAGGAAGTTCATCTCGATCTTGATGAGGCCGTCGCCGGAGCAGGCTTCGCAACGGCCGCCCCGGACGTTGAAGGAGAAGCGCCCGGCGCCATAGCCTCGGGCCTTGGCGTCCTGTGTGGAGGCAAAGAGTTCCCGGATGTCGTTGAACAGGCCGGTGTAGGTGGCCGGGTTGGAGCGGGGCGTGCGGCCGATGGGGGACTGGTCGATGGCAATGACCTTGTCCAGAAACTCCTCGCCCTCAATGGCGCGGTGCTTACCGGCGCGCACCTTGACCCGGTTCAGGTCGGCGCCCAGCTTTTTATAGATGATCTCATTGACCAGACTGGACTTGCCGGAGCCGGACACGCCGGTGACCACAGTGAAGGTGCCCAGCGGGATGGAGACGTCGATGTTTTTCAGGTTGTTTTCCGCCGCACCCCGGATGGTCAGAAAATGGCCGTTGCCCTTGCGGCGCGTGTCGGGGACGGGAATCTTTTTGCGGCCGGAGAGGTATGCGCCGGTAATGCTCCTCGGGCAGGCCATGATGTCCTCGGCGGTGCCAGTGGCCACGATCTCGCCGCCGTGGATGCCTGCGCCGGGGCCCACGTCCACAATGAAGTCGGCGGCGCGCATGGTGTCCTCGTCGTGCTCCACCACAAGCAGGGTGTTGCCCAGGTCCCGCAGTTTGCGCAGGGTGTTCAGCAGCAGGTCATTGTCCCGCTGGTGCAGGCCGATGGAGGGCTCATCCAGAATATACAGCACCCCCATCAGGGAGGAACCGATCTGGGTGGCCAGCCGGATGCGCTGGCTCTCGCCGCCGGACAGAGTGCTGGCGCTGCGGCCCAGCGTCAGGTATTCCAGTCCCACGGAGTTCAAAAAGCCCAGCCGGGAGCGGATCTCCTTGAGAACCTGATCGGCGATGCGTTGCTGCTGTTCGGTGAGCGTCAGGTTCTGCATGAACTCCAGCGCCTGGGTGATGGGTAGCTGACAGAAGTCGTGGATGGACAGGCCGCCCACCGTGACGGCCAGCACTTCCGGGCGCAGCCGCTTGCCGCCGCAGGCGGGGCAGGGGCGGTTGCTCATGCACTCCTCCAGCTCCCGGCGCACGCCATCGGACTGGGTCTCCTGATAGCGGCGCTCCAGATTGCTGACGATGCCCTCGAAGGGCTGCTTGATGACCGATTTGCCCCGGGCGTTTTCATAGGTCATGGTGAGCTTTTCGCCCTTGGTGCCGTAGAGAATGGCGTCCACTGCCGCGTCGGAGAGGTTCTTGATCGGGTCGGTCAGCTTGAACTTGTACTTCTTGGCCAGTGCGTCGAAGTACATCCGGGAGATGCCGTCGCTCTTGATGCTGCTCCAGCCGGAGGCGGTGATGGCCCCCTCCAGAATGGAAAGCTCCCGGTTGGGGATGATGAGCTCCGGGTCCACCTTCAACTGGAAGCCAAGGCCGGTGCAGGTGGGGCAGGCGCCGTAGGGGTTGTTGAAGGAGAAACTGCGGGGGGACAGCTCCTCAATGGAGATGCCGCAGTCCTCACAGGCATAGTTCTGGGAAAAGACCAGATCCTGATCCTCCCGCACCAGATTGATGAGCACGATGCCGCCGGACAGGTTGGAGGCGGTCTCCACCGAGTCGGTGAGCCGCTGGGTGATGTCGTCCCGGATGACAAGGCGGTCCACTACGATCTCAATGTTGTGTTTCCTGTTCTTGTCCAGCTTGATCTCCTCGGTCAGCTCATAGAGACTGCCGTCCACCCGGGCGCGGACATAGCCGGAGCGGCGGGCGTCCTCAAATACCTTCTGGTGCTCACCTTTCTTGCCGCGGATGACCGGGGCCATAACCTGAATGCGGGTGGCCTCCGGGAGGGCCATGACCTGATCGATGATCTGGTCAACGGTCTGCTGTTTGATCTCCTTGCCGCACTTGGGGCAGTGAGGGGTGCCCACCCGGGCCCAGAGCAGGCGGAGGTAGTCATAGATCTCCGTCACCGTGCCCACAGTGGAGCGGGGATTCTTGCTGGTGGTCTTCTGGTCGATGGAGATGGCGGGGGACAGACCATCAATGTAGTCCACATCGGGCTTCTCCATCTGGCCCAGAAACATCCGGGCGTAGGAGGACAGGCTCTCCACATAGCGGCGCTGACCCTCGGCGTAGATGGTGTCGAAGGCAAGGCTGGACTTGCCGGAGCCGGACAGGCCGGTCAGCACCACCAGCTTGTCCCGGGGGATGCGGACGTCCACGTTTTTCAGGTTGTTGGCGCGTGCGCCTTTGACAAAAATATGATCCTGCATGGTGTTGTTTACCTCGGTATCAGTTTAGAAAGCGGAAGAGATCGGGAATCTGACTGCCCCGTTTGGCGTATGTGCCGCGCCGTATTTCAGAACAGCATTTATCAAGAGCCTCCCTGCTGTGATTTACAGCGCGCAAAGGGCGGCGCACGCCGCTTGGAGTATGCGCGCCATGCGCTGGAGCAGAAACTCCGCCGCCTGCGGACTGGTGAGCGCCGTCCCGTCCGGAGCAGAGGGGTGCCATTCGGAATAGGTGCAGAAGTTGCCTACCTCGTCCAGAAATGCGTCGGTGGAGATGCAGAGCATATGCTGAGTGCCCTCCAGCGGTATCAGGGTGAGTTTTAAAGGCGGAGTGTCCGCCGGGATGTGCTCCATCAGTTCAGTCAGCCGCTTTGCGGCATCCTCCGGCAGGTCGGACTTTACGCTCCAGCGCCGTTTTGCGGAAAACAGGCCGCCCTTCGGCTCAATGGTCAAATGATGAGTGCGGCTCAGCGTGAGCGGGCAGAAAATGAGGGTGCGGAAGCGCTCACCCGCCTGCAAAGGCATCTCGTTTCCGACAACCGCCGCACCCAGCGGGGCGGCGGGGCCGGCCCACCCGCCGGAATAGTAGAAGTGACCGGTGGGGTTCCGCTTCGATACCCGGTCAATGCTGAGCGGGGGCGTCTGCGGCGGAAGCTGGGCGGAAAACTGTGTCACAAGCTCAGTCCAGGTCATAGCGTGCTCCTTTCTCCGGTGTGCTTCACTTTTTCTTCTGCGTCTCGCCCCGCAGCTCGATGATCTGGTCACGCAGAGCGGCGGCCAGCTCGAATTCCAGCATTTTGGCGGCCTCCTTCATCTGCTTTTCCAGCTTGTCGATGAGCTGGAGCTTTTCCAGCTTCGTCATCTGCTTGACGGGCTTGGCGTCCCGCTTGGCGGGCTCGGCGATCTCCAGCAGCTCCCGGATGTCCTTGCGGATGGTCTTGGGGGTGATGCCGTGGGCCTTGTTGTAGGCGTCCTGCTTTTCCCGGCGGCGCTGGGTCTCGTCCATAGCCTGCCGCATGGAGGGGGTGATCTTGTCGGCGTAGAGGATGACCTCGCCGTCGGCGTTTCGTGCGGCGCGGCCGATGGTCTGAATGAGGGCGGTCTCACTGCGCAGGAAGCCCTCCTTGTCCGCGTCCAGAATGGCCACCAGGCTGACTTCCGGCAGGTCCAGACCTTCCCGGAGCAGGTTGATGCCCACCAGCACATCAAAGGAGCCGAGGCGCAGATCCCGGATGATCTCCATGCGCTCGATGGTGTCGATGTCGTGGTGCATATAGCGCACCTTGATGCCGGCGGACTGGAGGTACTGGGTCAGATCCTCGGCCATTTTCTTGGTCAGGGTGGTTACCAGCACCCGCTCCTGACGGGCGGTGCGGGCATTGATCTCGCCGATCAGGTCGTCGATCTGTCCCTCGATGGGCCGCACCTCCACCTTGGGGTCCAGCAGGCCGGTGGGGCGGATGACCTGCTCCACGATCTGGCCGGAGCGCTCCTGCTCGTATTTGCCGGGGGTGGCGGAGACGTAGATGACCTGATTGAGCCGCTGTTCAAACTCCTCGAATTTCAGAGGCCGGTTGTCGTAGGCGCAGGGGAGCCGGAAGCCGTAGTCCACCAGTGTGGTCTTGCGGGCCCGGTCGCCGTTGTACATGGCTCGAACCTGGGGCAGGGTGACGTGGGACTCGTCGATGAAGAGCAGAAAATCCTTGGGGAAGTAGTCCAGCAGAGTGTGGGGCGGGGAGCCGACCGGGCGGCCCTCAATGACCCGGGAGTAGTTTTCAATGCCGGAGCAGTAGCCGATCTCCTGCATCATCTCCACGTCGTACATGGTTCGCTGGCGGATGCGCTGGGCCTCAATGGCCTTGCCCTGGTCCTCGAAGAACTTGACCCGCTCGTCCATCTCCTTGTAGATGTCCTTGATGGCCCGATCCATCTTCTCCTTCGGCGTGACATAGTGGGTGGCGGGCCAGATGGGGATGTTGTTCAGCCGCCGGATCGGGGTGCCGGTGACCACGTTGATCTCGCTGATGCGGTCGATCTCGTCGCCGAAGAACTCCACCCGGATGGCGGTGTCCTTCCAGTAGGCGGGCCAGATCTCCACCGTGTCGCCCCGGACCCGGAACATATTGCGCTCAAAGGCGATGTCGTTGCGCTCGTAGCGGATGGCCACCAGCTTGCTCAGTAATTGGCGGATCTCCATGGTGGCACCCACCCGGAGGGAGACCATCATGGATGCGAAATCCTCCGGCTCACCCAGACCGTAGATGCAGGAGACAGAGGACACCACGATAACGTCCCGCCGCTCCAGCAGGGAGGCGGTGGCGCTCAGGCGGAGCCGGTCGATCTCGTCGTTGACGGAGGAGTCCTTCTCGATGAAGGTGTCCGTGTGGGGGATATAGGCCTCGGGCTGGTAGTAGTCATAGTAGGAGACAAAGTATTCCACCGCGTTGTGGGGGAAAAACTCCCGGAACTCACTGCATAGCTGGGCGGCCAGCGTTTTATTGTGGGCCAGCACCAGTGTGGGGCGCTGCACCTGCTCAATGACCTTGGCCATGGTGAAGGTCTTGCCGGAGCCGGTGACGCCCAGCAGCGTCTGTTCGTCCAGCCCCAGTTCCACGCCCCGGCTCAGCGCCTCGATGGCTTCCGGCTGGTCGCCGGAGGGGGCGTAGGGGCTGACCACTTCAAATTTTGGCACGGCATTCCCCTCCTTATAAAATTAGTATAAACAAGTCATCTCTATTTTATAGAAACATATGTTCGATGTCAATATCAAACGCCGGAATTTCGCGGCACTGGGATCAGACCGGAACGCACCATGGAGACAAATTCCCCGTCTGCGACCACCAGGTGGTCCAGCAGCTCGATGTCCAGTGCCCGCAGCAGGGGAATGAGCTGAAGCGTCAGCTTTACGTCGGCCTCCGAGGGGACGGCCAGACCGCTGACATGGTTGTGGGCCAGCACGACGGAGGTGGCCCGGTCGTCCATGGCGGTCTCGATGACCAGCCGTGTGTCCATGAGCACCCGGTTCAGACTGCCCTCAGCCAGCCGGCGGCAGGACAACACCCGGCCTTTGGCGTCCAGACAGAGCAGGTAGAGCTGCTCACTCCTGGCTCCGAAGAAATAGGGCAGCAGGTATTCGCCCGCGTCCTCTACGGAGCAGACCTTGTCCTCATGCCCGGCCCGGGAGGCGAGATAGCGGCGCATGACCTGGGGATACATGGAGAGGTAGAGGGCGGTGTGCTCGCCCACGCCCTTGACCTGCCGCAGATCCTCCGGGGAAGCGTCCAATACGGCGGCGAAGGAGCCAAAGTGGTTGATGAGCCGGTGGGCCAGCGGGTTCACGTCACCCTGCGGCACGGCGTAGAACAGCATCAACTCCAGCAGCTGGTGGTCGTCAAAGACCCGCTCACCGTGGTCGGCGAAGCGCTGCTTCAGACGCTGGCGGTGCCCCTCGTGAATGGACATGATCCCCCTCCTTTTGTGCATTGATGGAAAAATCGGCAGGCGCACCAGCGGTGCGCCTGCCGGTTCAGGGCCTGTGTTGTGTTTTGGTCTGACTTATGCCTTTGCGCCGTACTGCGCCAGATAGGCCTCCATTTTGGCCTTCATCTCGTCGTCGATGTAGACCTTGCCGTCAATGGGGCGGAAGGAGATGATCTCACGCACGGTGACGATGGGGCAGACCGTGATGCCGTAGTCCTCCCGCAGCTCGTCCAGCGTGGAGCACTCCTTGGTGCCGCGCTCCATGCGGTCCACGCTGACGAACAGGTAGGCCATCTTCACATCAGCGACGTGCTTGAAGAGCTCGATGCTCTCACGCACGGCGGTGCCGGCGGTGACCACGTCCTCCACAATGGCGATCACGTCGCCGTCCTGGGGCTTGTAGCCCACCATGCTGCCGCCCTCGCCGTGGTCCTTGACCTCCTTGCGGTTGAAGCAGTAGGGCATATCGCGGTTATAATTGCGGTACAGGGAGGATGCAGCGGCAACGACCAGCGGAATGCCCTTGTAGGCGGGGCCGAACAGGGCGGTCACTTCACTGCCCATGTGCTCCTGCATGCAGGCGGCATAGTAGTCGCCCAGCTGAGCGGCCTGCGCGCCGGTCTTGTAGTTGCCGGTGTTGATGAAGTAGGGGGTCTTGCGGCCGGACTTGGTGGTGAAGTTGCCAAAGGTCAGCACGCCGGAACGCACCATAAAGGTGATAAATTCTTCTTTGTAGGTCATGGGAGAGAACTCCTTTCCAGTTCGACATCGTTTTATATCCAGAAAATTATATCATTTTCGACGCCCCAGCACAACTGGATTTTCCACTTTTCCCAGTCAGCGGCGGAGGATCAGCCCGGCCAGCACCTGTCCGGCGGCGACACCGATGAAGCATACCGCAAGACTCAGCACCGCATTGCCGCCCGCTGTCCAGAATTGTCGCTGTTGCCAGAGGGTGACGGTCTCCAGACTGAAGGTGGAGAAGGTGGTGAAGCCGCCGCAGAAGCCGGTTTTCAGCAGCAGGTTCAGGTCAGCGGGAAAGCCGTCCAGCCGGCTGGCACATCCGGCCAGAAAGCCAATGATGAGGGCGCCGAGGGCGTTGGCAATCAGCGTGGCAAAGGGGAAACGGCCGCTGATGGGCAGCAGCGTCAGCGCATAGCGGCAGACCGCGCCCGCGCCGCCGCCCAGTGCGGCCAGAAGAAATGGCTTCATAGAGGGAAAGCTCCTTAAAATATTTTTTCTCATTATAGCAAATGTGCCGGATAAAAGAAAGCACGCCTGTTTCTAGGCGCGCTGGAATTATGCATTGTTCAATTGGTAGAGCACAAAGGGCTCCTCGAAAAAGCCAATGTGGATCTTCAGTGGCTGGCAGAGACCTGCATCCAGTTTTTGCTGAATGTAGTCGTCCACGTCGAGAGTGATCGTCACTTCGGTGGGATCGCCGTCTGCGTTCTCGTTGTACCGCACGCCGTCGCCCGACGCAGCCAGACGGACGGTGGAACCGTCGGAGAACTCCATGTAGGGGCGGAACACCTTCCAGACGGAGAGATCACGGCAGTCTTCATCATTGAGAAAGGCGAAGGACAGGTCAGACACAGTGATCGTGGCGGTGAGTTGGCCGTCGGTCACAGCCATATCGGAAATGGACGCGGTGCCGGTGCTGTTTTTCAGCTCGGTCACGTCCTTCTTCTGGCCGCAACCGGTGAGGAGGGTGCACAGCAGGAGCAGGGCGGTCGTGAGGGAGAGCAGTTTTCTGAATCGGAGCATGAGTCTGACCTCGCTTTCCGTATGAGATTGTAAAATATTGACTATCTTCGCATAAAATATCATATTGAACGGATTCTTGTCAATCCTTTTCTGATTTTTTGTAAAAAAAGTTCCCCGCTCCGGAGGGGACGGAGCGGGGAGAAGGAAAAAGAGAAAAGAGAGGAACGCTTATTTTGCGGCATTCTTTTCGGAATGCTTGATGTGCTGGAAGGCGTCCATATCCTTGACCAGCGGGCCCACCAGCATCCACATGATGATGGCGTTGGGTACGACCATCAGCGCGTTCAGGATGTCGGAGATGTCCCACGCGATCTCGAAGGCGGAGACGCAGCCCACAAAGGCAATGACGGAGAACAGCACCCGGTAGACCATGGTGGCCTTGGTGGAGCGGGTCAGGTATTCCAGTGCCTTTTCGCCGTGGTACTCCCAGCCAAGGATGGTGGAGAAGGCGAACAGCGCCAGTGCGATGGCCACCAGCCAGGCACCCACGGGGCCGAGGGTGGAGCGGAATGCGGCGATGGTGAGGGAAGCGCCCTGGAGGACGACCTCGCCGGTGGCGGGATCGTTGACCTGACTCATGACGCCGGAGGTCAGAATGGCCAGACCGGTGACAGAGCAGACCACGAAGGTGTCCCAGAAGGTGCCGGTGGAGTTGATGTAGCCCTGACGGACGTGGTTGTCGGTGGTGGCGGCGGAGGCGGTGATGGCGGCGGAGCCCATGCCGGCCTCATTGGAGAAGCAGCCCCGGGCCACGCCCTTGCTCATGGCCTGGGCCATGCCGGCTACCACACTGCCGGCCACACCGCCGCCCACAGCCTTGACGGAGAAGGCCATGCGGAACATGGCGGCGATGGCGGCAGGCACCGCGGTAATGTGGCAGAGGATGACCACCAGTGCGCCCACAAAATAGAAGATCGCCATGATGGGCACGATGACGGAGGAGACCTTGGAGATGGACTTCAGGCCGCCCACCACGATCACCAGCGTGGCAAGTCCGACGATGATGCCCACGATCCACATGGGCGAACCGCAGATGTTGTGGAAAGCGTCGGCAATGGAGTTGCCCTGGGTCAAGTTGCCAATGCCGAAGGAGGCAAACACGGCAAACAGGGCGAACAACACGCCCAGTACCTTGCCGAAGCCCTTAAACTTACTGCCATAGACGGCGGGGATGCCGTATTCCGCAGTTACCATGGGGCCGCCCAGCATCTCGCCCTTGTCGTTCTGCACCCGGTATTTCACGGCCAGAGAGCACTCGGTGAACTTGCTGGAGATGCCGAAGGCGGCGGAGATCCACATCCAGACCAGTGCGCCCGGGCCGCCGACGGCCAGTGCGGAGGCCACACCGGCGATGTTGCCGGTGCCGATGGTGGCGGCCAGCGCCGTACACAGGCAGGCGAAGGGGGAGACGTCGCCGGTGCCCCGCCGGGTGGTGCGGGCCTCCCGGGAGAGGGTGCTCTTGATGGCGTAGCCCAGGTTGCGCCAGGGCAGGAACTTGGTGCGCACGGTGAGGAAAATGCCGGTGCCTACCAGGATGACCAGCATGACCGGGCCCCAGACCCAGCCGTCAATGGTTTCGAGAATGTTTAAAAATGTCATATTGCTCTCTCCTTGCATCGAAAAGTCAGGCCAAGCTGCCGCCGGAAAACAAAAGGGCAAAGCCGTTCTCTCAGCGGTCTTGCCCAAAGGATGCAGAAGAATGAAAAAAGCCGCCGGGCGGACACAGGGAGCCCCAAAAGGGGATCGCCTTTGATCCACGCGACAGCTTATAGAAGTGTTTGCTCTGTCCTTTGGCCTGAGAGATCCGCAGCAGGGGGGAGCGCTGCATTACACCTTCGGCACCCGCGCAGGCGGGCTTCTCCAGAGTGCGCATATTCCGGCATCGGAACCTGCGCGGCGGTGAACTTGTTGAAAATAGTATACCGGGAACTCTTTCAAAATGCAAGAGCGAAAAGTAAAAACTGCATTTTGACGGAAAAACCGGCGCTTCAATGCATGAAATTGACAGATTACAAAAAACTTGGCCCATCCCGGCGGTTTTTCTTGCCAAACGGGTCGAAATTCGGTATGATAATACGGTTAAAAGAAAAAGACGGGCCCGTGGAGAGAGCCCGAGCAGGAAGCAGGAGAAAATATGAGCAAGACACCGTTTGTGACCCGGGATCAGTTGGAGCAGATCTGCAAGGACTATCCGACTCCCTTTCATATCTATGACGAGGCAGGCATCCGCCAGACGGCCCGGAACGTATACAAGGCTTTCAGCTGGAATCCGGGCTTTCGGGAGTATTTCGCCGTGAAGGCCACCCCCACCCCCCGTATCCTGAAGATCCTGAAGGAGGAGGGCTGCGGCGTGGACTGCTCCTCGCTGACGGAGCTTATGATGAGTGACCGCTGCGGCTTCAGCGGGAAAGAGATCATGTTCTCCTCCAACGACACTCCGGCGGAGGAGTTCGTGCTGGCGGACAAGCTGGGGGCTACCATCAATCTGGATGATTTCACCCACATCGACTTCCTGGAAAAGACCATCGGCCACATTCCTGAGACCATCTCCTGCCGCTTCAATCCCGGCGGCGTGTTTCAGCTGGGCGAGAGCAAAGAGGGCTTTCAGGTCATGGACAACCCGGGCGACTCCAAGTACGGCTTCACCCGGGAGCAGATCTTTGAGGGCTTCAAGCTGTTGAAGGCCAAGGGCGCCAAGCATTTCGGCATCCACTCCTTCCTGGCGTCCAACACTATTTCCAACGACTACTATCCCGCGCTGGCCGCTCAGCTCTTTGAGCTGGCTGTGGAGCTGAAGCGGGAGACCGGCGCGGACATCCGCTTCATCAACCTGTCCGGCGGCGTGGGCGTGCCCTACCGCCCGGAACAGCCGGAGAACGACATCTTCGCCATCGGCGAAGGCGTGCGTAAAAAGTACGAGGAGATCCTTGTGCCCGCCGGAATGGGCGATGTGGCCATCTATACCGAGATGGGCCGTTATATGCTGGCTCCCCACGGACATCTGGTCACCCGAGCCATCCACGCCAAGCATACCTATAAGGAATATATCGGCGTGGACGCCTGCGCCGCCAACCTGATGCGTCCGGCCATGTATGGTGCCTACCACCATATCACTGTCATGGGCAAGGAGAACGCCCCCTGTGACCATAAGTATGATGTGGTCGGCGCCCTGTGTGAGAACAACGACAAATTTGCCATTGACCGTATGCTGCCGGAGATCGAGAATGGCGACCTGCTGGTCATCCACGACACCGGCGCTCACGGCTTCTCCATGGGCTATAACTACAACGGTCGGCTGCGCAGTGCTGAACTGCTGCTCCGGGAGGACGGCAGTGTGGAAATGATGCGCCGGGCGGAGACCCCGGAGGACTATTTTGCCACGCTGGTCTGGTGATCCGATCAATTCAATTTAAAACGGCTCCGATCACGCTTGCGCGGTATCGGAGCCGTTTACCAATTTTGTTATGAAAAGCTCAGCTTACGCTGTACCCGTGCGGTACACTGCCGGGTGACGGTGGCGCACAGCTCGTTATAGTAGCGCAGATAGTCCTTCTTTTTCTGCCGATCCTGCTGCTGAAGACGTTGAAATTCTTGCCAGCGGGTGCAGTTCTTGTGGCAGCCCTCTTTATGAAGTGGGCATTCACTCTGACATGGAAGCATACTGACATCGCTCCTTTTCACGCTTGAAGTCTACTTTTATGATACCAGAGGAGGTGCTTCGCTTTCTACCAAAGCCGGGTTAAATCGGTATAAAATATCCGCAGTGTTGAATGGAGGAGGGGACCTTCTGAAAGAAAGTCCCCTCCTTATCTAATCGGTTTCATCGTTTTTCAGCTTATTTCCGCTTCCGCCCAAACCCAGATCGTTGCCCAGAAAACTGCCCAGCTGGATGGAGCCCTTGCCATATTTTCCGCGGATGGAGCTCAGCGCGTCCTCCAGCCGCCCCTGTTTTTCCCGCGCCGGTGCGGCGGCGTCCGGAAACAGGGTGAGCTGTTCTGTGTCCTGTTCAATGGGAATGAGCTGTTCCGCCGTCAGAGCCAGCAGGCGCACCGGCTTACTGAAGTCCCAGCAGTGTTCCGCCAGCGCCATGGCGGTGTCCGTCAGCTCTCTGAAAAGGCTGACGCTCCGCTCCAGCGTGACCTGACGGGAGATGGTGTGAAAGGCCGGGTCGCGGATCTGGATCTGCACCGTGCGGCAGTGGACGCCGTGGCGGCGCATCCGCTCGGAGACAGATTCAGCCAGCGCGGTAAAGCCCAGCTGGATGTCACGCCTTCCGATGAGATCTCGCCGGAAGGTGATGCTGTTGCCGATGCTCTTGGACTCCCGGTGCTCGTGGTAGGGCCGCACAGGGTCGTGCTCGTCTCCGTTGGCGCAGTGCCATGCGGACTCGCCGCGGATACCGAATTTCTTCCTAAGCAGTCCCTCATCACTCTGGGCCAGATCGCCGATGGTGTGGATGCCAAGCTCCCGGAGCTGCTGCTCGAATCGGCCGCCCACATAGAGCATGGAGCCCACCGGCAGCGGCCAGACCAGCTCTTTCATCTGCGCGCGGGAAAAGACGGTGGTGGCGTCCGGCTTTTTGTAGTCACTGCCCAGCTTGGCAAAGGTCTTACAGAAGGAGACGCCTACAGAGACGGTGATGCCCGCCTCCTTGTGCACCTCGGCGCGGATACGGTCGGCCACGGCCTTTGCGTCACCGCCAAACAGGTGAAGTGAACCGGTCAGGTCAAGATAGCTTTCGTCAATGCTGGCCGGTTCCACCAGATCAGTGTAGCGCAGGAAGATCTCGTTCATCTGCTGGGAGACCCTGGAGTAGATCTCCCGGTGCGGGGCCACCAGTACCAGGCCCGGACATTTGCGCGGGGCCTGCCAGATGGGCTCCGCCGTCTGTATTTTGTATGCTTTGGCCAGTTGGTTCTTGGCCAGAATGATGCCGTGGCGGCTTTCCCGGTCACCGGCCACTGCCATGGGGACATCTGCAAGCTCCGGGCGGAGCAGGCATTCACAGGAGGCAAAAAAATTGTTGCCGTCCACATGGAGAATGACCCGGTCCATCAGTCCTGGGGGTGTCCCTGCTTCTGCTTATAGTCCCGGCGCAGGCGGGCAAAGTGGCGCAGATAGAGAATGATGGCCAGCAGCATCATGACCGCGCTGACACATACCAATGTGTAGGCCAGCGGCCGGGGCATATGGGGGAACACCACCAGTAACAGCATGACGGCGTAGAATACTGCGGTGTCCAGCTTGCCAATGAGGATCGCACCGTCGTTCTGGCCTACCAGCCGGACGGTCTTCCAGCCTGCATAGGCCACGATAAATACCCGGGCGAGAAAGAGCAGAAGCAGGCCCACCACACCGTGGTATTTCTCCACAAAGCAGAGAATGAGGGAAAATTTTGTAAGGTAGTCCGCCACCGGGTCGAGCACTTTGCCCAGCTCGGACACCTGATCCAGCGCCCGGGCCAGCTTGCCGTCCAGAAAATCGCTGAGGGCGTTGAGGCCAAGCACCACAAAGGCGGGCCAGTTGTCCGCCATGGTCTTGCTGCTGTCAAACAGCACGCAGAACAGAATGGCCAGCCCGATGCGCAGGAAGGAGAGCAGGTTTGGAATGGTCAGGATCTGATCCCGGGAAAGTCTGTCATTCATAATGATCGTCCTTTGTTGATAACGCGGAAAGCGTGTAGTTTCAGATAATTGTAGGCGGGCAGAGCACAAAAGTCAAGGCCGTGTGCGCACGGGAGTTGAATCCCGGCGGGGAAGGGGATATAATCGATTGGGGTTTGTAGGTTTGCATAGCACTTCCGAAAGGCTTCCCCTCGGGGGGAAGCTGTCGCCGTAGGCGACTGATGAGGGGGGCAGGTCTAGGGCAGCTTTCCGTTCGGCACCACCTCATCCGCCTCACTGCGTTCGGCACCTTCCCCTCAAGGGGAAGGCTTTTGAGGGCGCTCTGCAAACCCACAAACCCCAATTTACTGATTTGAATTTCCCTCAACAGCCCCTCAATGCACCAGCTTCGGGATCAGCACCTGACGGGGCATCCCCTCTGTGATCGTAAACTGTCTCCCTTCACTGCGCACTACAGGCACGTCCACCAGCGCCAAAAATTCATCCACCGTGGATAGCACGTCAAAGCCGATGGCCCCATCCCGGTAATGGATGGGCACAGTGACGTTGGGCTGGAGCTGATCCATGATCTGCTTCGCTTCCGCAGCATCAATGGTGAAGTAGCCGCCCACAGGCAGCATCAGCAGATCGGGATGTCCGATCGCCTCGATCTGTTTCTGCGTGAGCACGCAGCCCTGATCGCCCAGGTGCACCAGCCGCAGGCCATCATGCTCTATGACCAGAATCCGGTTTTTGCCCCGATGGGCGCCGCTATGGTGATCGTGGTCACCCATGACCTCCCGCACGCGGAAGTTCAGCGGCTTTCCACTGGTGAGCACCCGCTCCACTGCGCCGTGGTCGGTGTGGCCGTGGCTGACGTGGACCGCGTCGGCGTTCAGATCCGGCAGGCGCAGTCCGGGCACTGAGCTGACACCGTAGGGGTCCAGCACGATGGTGCTCCCGGCCAGCTCGATCATGAAACAGGAATGGCCATACCAGATGACATTGGCTTGAGTCAAAATAATTCCCTCCAGACAGTGTGACGCACCCGCTCCGGTCAGACACGGATTCGGGTGCGTTTCCTTCCTTCGTTTCGATTGCAGGCGGCGCATTTCATCCCCAGCATACGGGCAAAATAAAACTGACCTTATGGTCAGCTTGCAGCAAATGCACCAAAACAAGTCGATCCGGCCAAAATCCGGGGCGCATACCGGAAATCCTGCAAATTTGATTGTCACAGATAGCATATCACTTTTTTTTGCAGATTCAAGCGTTATTCCGCACAATGTCTTTTTTCTCCATCTGGCTGTATTCTGACCACATCAATCTTTCTAAAATTGGTGATTTTGTTCCGCCCAATTCGAGCGTATTCTATTGACATCACCAATACGGAAGGAACTGATCTCCCATGAAATCCATTCGCGTTCAGCGGCTGTGCCAGACCGCGGTATTCGCCGCTATCATCTATGTATTCACCGCTTACCTCCACGTCCCCAGCTTCAACGGCTACACCCATGTGGGCGACGGCTTCCTCTATCTGGCCGCCTCCACCCTGCCCGTGGGCTATGCCGCGGCGGTAGGCGCCATCGGCGCCGGCATGGCCGACGTGTTGAGCGGCTATTCCATGTGGGCCCCGGCCACACTGGTCATCAAAGCGCTCACCGCCTGCTTCTTTACCTGCAAGGCCCCCACATTTCTGTGCAAGCGCAACTATCTGGCCCTCATCCCCTCCTTCATCCTCTGCGCCGGCGGCTACTACCTCTATGAGAGCGTCATCACCGGCAACTTCATCGCCCCTGCCGCCGGCATCACCGGCTATATCACCCAGGTGGTGCTGAGCAGCCTGCTCTACATTCTGCTGGGCAAGGCACTGGATCGGGCCGGTCTGAAACATCGGCTTGTTTCGCAGGCTGAAATGGTTTAAAATAGCTTTGGCATAAAATGCGATGTACGCCGGTCATGTTACGACTCGGCGCTCTCGCTGTATCTGTTTACTTCTGGAGGCATACGCTATGACCATCACCTATCCCGTCAAGCACGGCATTTATGTCAACATGACCAACCGCTGTCCCTGCGCCTGCACCTTCTGCCTGCGCCAGAACGGCCCCGGCGTCTACGGCTCCGACCCGCTGTGGCTGGAGCGGGAGCCCACCGTCCAGGAGGTGTGCGACAGTCTGGACGCATGGGATCTGGACAAGTACGAGGAAGTCGTATTCTGCGGCTACGGCGAACCCACGGAGCGGCTGGACGATCTGCTGAAGGTGGCCGCTCATCTGAAGGAAACGCATCCAAACCTGCCCATCCGCATCAACACCAACGGGCTTGCCGACCTGATCTGGCACAAGCCCACTGCCCTGATGCTGAAGGGCCTGATTGACTGCGTGTCCGTCAGCCTGAACGCCATGGACGCGGAGGAATATCTGAAGCTGACCCGCAGCAAGTTCGGCATTGGCTCTTTTGACGCCATGCTGAAGTTCACAAAGGAATGCACCAAGTATGTCCCCCATGTCGTGATGACCGTGGTGGGCGAACCTGTCACCACCCCCGAAGAACAGGAGATCTGCAGGGAGATCTGCAAAAAAGTGGGTGCCACACTGCGCGTGCGGCCCTACGAGGACTGATTTTCAATCAAAAAAGAGCCGGTCTAAACCGGCTCTTTTTCTTTAATCTGCTTTCAGTTCTTTTCCCACATGTGGCTCCACAAAATGCGTGCGGGCATAGTCCCACAGCACCTCGCTCCCTTCGGCGGTGCGGGCGTTGCGGCCCAGCACCTGGCCGAGGTGCACGCCGTGCTCCAGCCAGGATTTTCCTTTGCTGGCATCATTGAGCATAGTTGGCTGGACGCAGTCCATGGTGCGGGCAAACTTGGCCTCCGGGGTCTCCCGGCCCTCAAACTCGTCCCACAGCATACGCATTTTCTTCCCCTGGTCCTCCGGCAGAAGCCCAAAGATCCGCTCCGCCGCCTTCAGCTCCCGCTCCCGCTGAGTCTGAGCCCCCGCTGCGTCATAGGCGTAGGTGTCGCCGGCATCGATCTCCACCAGATCGTGGATGAGCACCATGGACACCGTTTTCAGCACGTCGATCTCCTCATTGGCATATTCACTGAGCAGAAGCGTCATAATGGCCAGATGCCATGCATGCTCCGCATCCCCTTCTTTCCGGCTTCCATCGGCCAGATAGGTCTGGCGGACGATCTTCTTCTCCCGGTCGATCTCCCGCAAAAAGGCAAACTGCTGATCCAAACGCTCCATATATAGGCTCCTTTTCTGTTTTTTATAATGTAAAATTGTCTGATAAATTGGGGTTTGTAGGTCTGTAGCACACCCTCGAAAGCCTTCCCCTTGAGAGGAAGGTGGCCCGAAGGGCCGGATGAGGTGGCGCCGAACGGAAAGCTATCCTAGACCTGCCCCCTCATCT
>CALEQS010000141.1 GCA_937907975.1 uncultured Clostridia bacterium
ATATCGTCGAGTGCAGGTGCGACAGCTGGCTGCCGATCAGCGAGAGACAGAGAGGGCGCAAGGATGACTGTGAGGCGTGTAAAGCATCACATCCGCAATGCAATAAGTGCTGCAAGGCCTGTGATGATCCTTGTAACGCTGCCCAATGGTGCAGGAAGGATGAAAAATGAAACGATCCGGATATTTGCAGCAGAGAGACGCGAGAACGCAGATGCTGCTGGACGTGATGCAGCGGACAATGAAGCAGTACATGCTGGACACGCTGCTCATCACGATGCACGAGGATTTCGGCTGGGGCTATGACCGCCTCAGCCGCCTCGCGGAAAAGTGGGGCGAGACGTATGACGTCTATTTTCCGGCGATGCAGAGCACCGACGAGTCGGACGTCTACCAGGAGAGGCTTGACCGGGCGACGCTCAGTTATATCGGGGACAACCAGTTTTACCCGTTTGCAGAGCGCTATCCGGAGATCAAACAATTAGGCTATGGGCCGAGGTGGGGCAAATGAAAAGCGAAGAGATTTTGAAGCAGCTACGGTGCTCAATGGTGCAGACTGGCTCGTTGGCCTGCTTGGGCTGCGGGTATGAACATAATTGCAGCGTCCACGGATGCCGCATCATGCGGGAAGCCGCAGATCTAATTGAGAAGCTGACCGGCCGCTGCGCGCGGTATGCGGAGGAGATCGCAGTACTGCAGGAGCGGCAGAAGTGGGTGCCAGTGACGGAGCGCCTGCCGGAACCCGAAACGGACGTTTTGGCGGTCTGCAATCGTAACGGCTGTATCTTTGTTGTGCAAGCGATCTATGAGGACGGGAAAATGCTGACAGAGGACAGCGCGTGGAACTGGAACGACATCTGCGAATACGGGCTGTATGATGAGGAAAACGATGATTACTATATCCCAGAAGGATGGTGGGAAGACAGGCAGTTTACTCCCGATGATGTATATAATAATCCGATCGATTGCGCAGTCACGCACTGGATGCCGCTGCCGGATGGGCTGGAGGTTGAGAAAAATGATAAAGCCGACTGATTTGACGAAAGCGGAGCTGCTGCAAGTGATGGAGATACTGGCTGGGAGTGCCGAGTATGAGTTAGAGCGTGCATTGAGCCAAATTGAAAGGAAACGGAACGACGCACACTATGAAAAATCCCGAAGACTGATTGATGAGGAAAAGAAGCATTACGATGCTTATTTCGCGCTCATGCGTCCCTATATGGGCAAACCTGTTAAGGACATTCCAGCAGGCGTTTTTAAGAGGGCGATGGAAGAGTGGAACAAAGCTCATGCCGCAGGGAAAGAATGGGATAAGCTAAATGGGATTAAGACGAGCGGGAGGGTTGACAATGACTGACATAGAACGCAGCACTTTCTGCGCAGCACTTAACCGCTACGGTGCGCAAGCGCAGATCATGATGGTTTTTGAGGAAATGGCTGAGCTGCAGAATGTTCTTTGCAAATTTTTACGTGGGCGTGTGGACGGCGACACGCTCGCCAACATCGCCGAGGAGATCGCCGACGTCGGGATCATGCTCGACCAGATGGTGATTGAGTTTAAGGTCGAGGACGCAGTGGCGGAGCAGCGGGCATATAAGGTCCAGCGACTGCGGAACCGGATCGATTATGCAGAATAGAGGTGTCTGACAATGCCAGAATATATCGAAAAAGAACGGATAATTGAATGGTTTCGTCCGTATGGCCACGTGGAAGAGGGCATCCCATATTATGGCCTTGTAACAGACATCCGTG
The DNA here is from genome assembly GCA_937907975.1 of uncultured Clostridia bacterium. GTDB lineage: Bacteria > Bacillota > Clostridia > Oscillospirales > Oscillospiraceae > UMGS1766. The sequence continues at coordinate 1,750 of CALEQS010000141.1, forward strand.
AGATGAAACCCGCTGATGTTGCGCTTGTAAGACACGGACAGTGGGTATCTGTCGCGAGCAAACGTGACCGCATTTGCTCGCGGTGTCTGCGCAGTGAGCCTTACAAATTTGCTGATCAGGATAAGAAGGTATTTGAGTATTGCCCTTACTGCGGCGCATGTATGGACGGTGACGCATGAGGCTGCTGGTGACGCTGGCGCTGGATGCGCCGGATGATGCAGATCCGCAGGGGATCAAAGAAAAAGTCGC
>CALEQS010000142.1 GCA_937907975.1 uncultured Clostridia bacterium
CGAGGACAGGATTTGAACCTGCGACCTCCGGGTTATGAGCTGCTGTCAGAGATACGTCCTGCACCTTTCGGGCGCTTTCTGAGCAGGTTTGGTGCAGATACAGCCACTGTTTGGACAGCTATGCTCCGTCTGTTTCGCAGGGATTTTTTTCTATTCTGGGTCAGACTATGGGTCAAAGAGCGGAAGCCCCAAAGGCAGGTGGCTGATGCCTCAAAATCTGCTCCACAATAAACAAAACAGAGCATGTAACGTCATACAATCACATCTGCAGGAAAACAGCTGTCGCCATCCATTGCCTTGGGTACTATGTTTGAATTTGTAGATCAGAAAATATGTATAGCTTGATTTCAGAGATGGCTTTGGATAAAATATAAATATACAATATCTCGACCAGGGAGGTAAACAGATGGTTCTTTACCATGGCAGTAAGGTGATCGTTGAATCACCGGAGATCCGTATACAAAAATATAATAAAGACTTTTATTTTGGCTTTTACTGCACCCTGATTCCCGAGCAGGCGATTCGCTGGGCAACCCGTTTTGACGGAACGGACTATCTGAATGAATACCTCTATACCCCCAATGACAGTTTGAAAATCAAGCGCTTCCCAGAGATGACAGAAGAGTGGTTGGACTTTATTGCGTCATGTCGTTTGGGGCATCCACATGAATATGATATTGTGGAAGGGCCTATGGCGAACGATACGATTTTCAACTATGTCCAGAATTTCGTCGATGGTAAAATCAGTCGAGAGGCTTTCTGGGAGTTGGCTAAGTTCAAAAAGCCTACCCATCAGATCAGTTTTCATACGGCCCGGGCACTGACCACTTTATCTTTTATAAAGGGGAGTAAAGTCACAGATGAAGAATAATAGCGCATTGTTCTATACTTGCAGCCTGATCGAATATATTGGCCGCCGACAAAAGCTCCGGCGCTCTGCTGTTGTTCAGAGTCTGGGGCAACAGGTGATCCGGCGGATCTATCGATATGCTGACGTGTTTCACTGTGAGCCAATCGAAAAGACTGCAGATGATTTCATTTCAAACTGCAACGTGCCAACGGGTGATTTCGATAACGTGTCTGCCTGTCGGTATAATGTCCCTGATTATTGGACAATTGGTGAGGTATATGAGCGCTTGATTGAAGATGTTTCCGGCGACGATGAGATGAGTGTTGTGGATCACCTGATCGAAGTTTATAATTCTTGGATCAATGATGTGATTTCCAATTATAATACTGATTTTTATTACCAGCCCCGCGACTATATTTATGAGTGCTATAAAGAAGGACAAATCTGCGCCTGATTTATTTGCGGCCTTCGCGCCTTTCATTATAGCCGCCGTGCGTACTTCGATGTCGCTATTCGGTGCAATACAATCTGCAGTAGCTTTAATTATAAAATATAGACTTTTTGTACGATTGTAATTAGTACGGAGGATTATCATGGATATAAATCTACGCCTTCTGCGCTATTTTCTGGCGGTTGCCAGCAGTCTGAATTTCAGCCGTGCCGCGGACACGCTCCATATTGCCCAATCCACCCTGAGTCAGCAAATCCAGCAGCTGGAAGAGACCTATGGCGTGCGCCTGTTTGAACGGGCGGGGCGGAGCGTCACCCTGACGCCCGCAGGCCTTGCCCTGCAGGAGTCGGCTTCGCAGTTGCTCAATGAGCATGACCGGATGTGCAGCCAGCTCCAATCTGTGGCACAGGGCAAGGTGCAGGAGGTGCGCCACCTGCGAATCTTCTTTGACAGTCATATGGTACGGGATGCCGATATGGTACAGGATGTTGTCGGCGCGATCCATGATGTGCGGGAGCAGGTCAGTCCCTATATCTCTCTATCCGTCCATCTGCAGTCGCAGCACATGGATGACCCAATCAGTGAACTGCCGGACGTCCTTGGCAGCAATCAGGTCGATTTCTGGCTGCTGGGACTGGAAGCACTGCCGCAGCGCAGTGATCTGGTCATGGAGGTGATTTACTCCGACAGCTATGCCGTTGCTATTTCGGAGGCGCATCCGCGCTACCGACCGGATCTGACCGCCGCCGACTTGCCGGAGCTGATCAGCCATTCCACGCTATTCTTGCTGCAAAACCGATCTCGCTATATCAGCACGATCCTGAACAGTATCTCGGAGACGATCTCTCCGCCGCTGCGTTTTGAACCCTCCGGAGATGTGGTCAGTCTCTATGTGGCGCTTGGAATTGGAGTATCCATTGTGCCGTGGCGCATCAGTAGCTCCGCTGACACCCCAGGCATGCATTTTATCCCCCTGCCAGACACCCATTTCTACACGCTCGCTGCATACAGCCAGGAAAGCAGCAACCCATTACTTCCAATGCTTATGGAGCGTCTGAAGTGCCGCTCTGAGATGCACTGAATCATAGTATGTACGAGGACGACTGCTCATCTATCGATAAAAACGATGGATGAGCAGTCGTCCGTCTCTATATAACTATTTTACAAATGTATTGTCCGTGTGTTATGCTGTTTTCGTCAAATGAACCAACAAACTGAGTAAAGGAGCGATATAACATGGAAGAACTGACGATGCTGCGCAATGAGGTCGCCGAACTGACCCGGCGCCTGGAGCGGATGGAGGCAGCGCGGGAGGTACAGAATGTCCTCTCTCGTTATGTCAATTATCACACGGCGAGTATGCAGAAGGAGACTGCCGAGTTGTTCTGCCACCATACCCCCGGCACACGGCTTATCTTCAACGGCGACATTTATGACGAGTGGGATGGAGTGATGCGTCATTTCGTCTACCGCATGAGCAACGCCGAGGAGGATCTGAGCGGCCGCCTGTACTGGCACGATGTGGTGTCACCCCTCATCGAGGTGGCTGGTGATGCCCAAAGCGCTAAGTGCATCGTCTCCACCCATGGTGCAGAGACCGGTTGGAATCCCGACGGCAGCCTGAAGGCGCTGTGGAGCTGGGGTAAGTATCGCTTCGACTTCCTGAAAGAGGACGGCCAGTGGCGTATCTACCGGTTGGAATTCCACCAGTGCATGAACACCCCCTACGAGGGCAAGGGCTGGGTGGAAGAGCCGTGCTATGACCTCATCGGCAACGCCCCGGCCGAGCTGAAGGTTCACGAGCCGGAAAACTGCAAGCCGAACCGCAAAACGAAGCACCCCTATCTGCCGCTGAGCACTACCACCCCGGAGTGCGACGTTCACAACCTGCGTCCCTCTCTGCCTGAGCCCTATGACACTTATGACTTCGAGGGTATCAAGGACGAGGACGATCTGGACTGGCACATCTGACCCGGATGTGGACAATGCGCAAAGGAGGTCACTCAATGGAACGACAGGTCGATCTTTGCGTTATCGGTGCAGCTGGCGCTGGCCTTTCCGCTGCGGTCAGCGCGGCTCAGCACGGCGTGAAACGTATCCTCGTGCTGGAAAAGATGAAAAATCCCGGCGGCTGCACGGTGATGAGCGCCGGCATGATGGGCATCGACACCCCTGTTCAGCGCCGCTTCGGCAAGCATCTGGACGTGGATGAAGCCTATCGCAAGCTGATG
>CALEQS010000143.1 GCA_937907975.1 uncultured Clostridia bacterium
CCGTCCGCCGCGTGCTGGTCACATCCGGCCACCACGCCGGTGAGCACCAGACCGCCCAGCCGGGTGATCTGATAGGCCAGCTGTCCCGCCGCCATACGCCCATAGGGGGTGGCATTTCGGGTGCCGGCCATTGCGATGGCGATCTCTTCGTCAAAGCGGGGCAGCGTGCCGCGCCAGTAGAGCACCAGCGGCGGCAGATCAATGTTTCTGAGGCGTTCGGGATAAAGGCTGTCCTGCCAGGTGAGAATGGAAATACCGGCGGCGTCGCAGTCGGCCAGGATCTGGTCGGCCTTCTGAAGTGACTTGTCCCGGAGCCTGGCCCGGTGGGCGGGCGTGAGCTTGGGGATCAGTTCGTATTCCGCCGGATCGGAAAAGTAAGCCTGTTCCGGTGTGTCGAAGTGCCGGAGCACCTGCCAGGCCGGGCCGCAGTCCAGCACACAGGTCAGCCACAGCCACGCCTTCAGCTCGGTCAGCATTGCAGTGCCCTCCGGTACTGCTCCCACAGCACTACTGCGGCGGCCGCGGCGGCGTTGAGGGATTCGCAGGTGGGTTCCATGGGAATGCGCACCGTAGCGGCGCACTGCTCCAGCAGGCCGGGAGAGACACCTTTGCCCTCACTGCCGATGATGACGGCGCTGCGGGAGAGGTCGGCTTCCGGCAGGGATACAGTGTCGTCCCGCAGTGCGGTGGCGGCCAGCGTCAGACCGGAGTGCTCCAGCAGAGCGGGCAGTTCCGCCGCGTCGATCTCCCAGATCGGAGTGCGGAAAATGGCACCCATGGTGGCGCGGACGGCCTTGGGATTCAGTGGGTCGGCACAGCGGTTGGTCAGCAGTATGCCGCCGCAGCCAAAGGCATCCGCCGTGCGCAGAATCGTGCCCACATTGCCCGGATCCTGAAGACCGTCCAAAATGAGATAGCGGTCCTTTGTCAGCTGTTCCGGCGGCATCAGATCGGGCGCGTGCACCAGAAACAGTGCGCCCTGGGGCGCTTCCATGGGGGAGATGCTGCGCATGAGATCAGCGGGCACCAGCACGGTGCGTGCGGCTTCCGGAACAGGTGTGTCTGCCAGATCTTCCGAGAGAATGACAGTGCGCACATCGGCGTTCCACTTGACGGCTTCTTCCAGCATCTTGACACCGTCGCAGAGATAGAGCCCTTCGCTTCGGCGGGCCCTGCGGTCGTTCCGCAGCTTGCGGACCTCGCGCATCAGCGGATTGGTACGGCTGGTGATGGTCTCCATAAGCGGGGCCTCCTCTCAGTGATCGTGCCCGGAATCATGCGGTCTATTCCGCTTCAACCCGAAAAAACGGGGCCGAAGTTTTACCCATTTGGACACATTATACTATACTAATATAAATGTGCAACCATTTCAAGCCCATAGAATTTCTTTTTTCGGAAAAAGAAATTCTACCAGTTTCAATGGCTCACGCTTTACAGAATCTGTATCAGCGGTTATGATGGGGTGGAAAAGAGAATGCAGAAGGAGAGAACACCATGTCGTTTATCAGCGTCTTTGATGTGCTGGGCCCCAATATGATCGGCCCATCCAGCTCTCACACTGCCGGTGCGGCGCTCATTGCCCAGCTGGCCCAGAAGATGATCGCGCCGCCCCTTGTCCAGGCGGATTTCACCCTATACGGCTCCTTTGCCAAGACCTGCGGGGGGGGGCACGGTATCGACCGGGGGACTTGCCGTGCGGCCTGTGGAGTCTGCGCAACATGAGTATGCTTCCACTAAATGCCGAGAGAACTATTATTTAATATGTATTTCATGCGTATTTAGCAATATGTATGCTCTGACGCTTAATATTTGTCAAAAATGGAATGCGTTACACCATATGGAAATGCGGATCAGAATGACAAATGGTAAATAATCGGAACTTAAAGCAGAAAATTTCGCAGTTGCTTTACTGCACGCGATGCGGATGTTCATCTTTTTTGACGATAAAATCGTAAATAATAGCTTTATGAGCGATTACAGAACAATTTCCAGGAAATAAACATGTAAAATGCAGGAATATAGGGAGGCCGGACATACCAGCTATATGACAA
>CALEQS010000144.1 GCA_937907975.1 uncultured Clostridia bacterium
TATAGTGGCTGTTTGTGCGGAAAACACGCTGGAATCAAGAAATATCGGTATTTATAGGGAAATATTGAGATGTAAAATCAGGTGAATCGCCCTCGATACCGAGTTTCATAATCTATCGTATCTCCTTTTCAGGTTTTCATGGTTCAAAACAGTGCAGATTATTATACTCTATTTCGAACTATATTTCAACCGCACTTATTTCCGATAGCGCCATTCCAGCAGGCGGATCACGTTTTCTACACAGCCGTGGTCGGCGTCCCGGACGAGCTGTAGGGTCTCGTCCCGCCCGGCGGCCACGCTGCCCTCGGGCACAAAGCCGATCCTGGCCACCCGCAGCATGGGAAGGTCGTTGTCGTTGTCGCCCACGCAGTAGATGTGCTCCGGGCGGATGCCGTAATATCTGGCCGCCTCCAGCACGCCAAAGCCCTTGTGGACGTTTTTACCGGTCAGCTCCAGCAGGTTTTCACTGGAAAAAATGCACTCGTAAAAATCGTTCCAGCGGTTCAGGATCGTCTCCTGCACGCGCTCCAGCTCGTCGTGCTCCCCCTCAAAGAGCACCTTGAGCCACGGGGTGGGCATCTCCTCCAGCGCCGCCTCGGTGTAGCGGGTCTTGACCAGACTCATGTGCCAGTCCGTATAGGCGTTTGGGTGGAAGCAATAGACCTCCTCGCCGTAATAGGTCTCCATGGCCACGCCGGGAAATTTTTCCCCGATCTCCGCCAGATCCTTTGGCGCGCGGTCGGGCAGATCGTGGTTGAACAGGGTCTTTCCCGTCTCCATCTCGCAGAAGGTGGCCCCGTTGGAGAGCAGGGTGGGCGAACGGAGCGGAAGCTCCCGCGCCTGCTGATAAAAGGCGGCGTAGCACCGGCCGGTGGTCAGAATAAATCTGCCGCCCTCCTGCTGGAAAAAGTCGATGGCCGCCCGGTCCCGTCCCAGTACCTCCAGCGTACTGCCCCGGAGGGTGCCGTCGTAATCGGAGGCCAGCAGCACTCCGTCAAAAATGCCCATACAGAAAACTCCCTTTCGGCGTATCAAGATAAAGTAAATGAGCTGGGAGCGAATGCTCCCAACTCATTATAATATCTGTCGATTCCGGCGTAAAGCGGTTTCTTTGTTCAGCCGTCCAGATCCTGCGCGGTGATGTAGCGCTTGAGCGGCTTGTAGAGGATGGCGAAGATAATGAGGCAGAGCACCATGTCGATGGCGAGGAAGCTGCCGTTGTAGACAGCGGAGTAGAGGTAGGGGTTGGTGTAGACGTGGTTCAGCACCTCAGTGGGCTCATAGATCTTGTAGATCGTGATGCCGCTGACGAAGTGGATGATAAAGCGGCAGATGCAGGCGACAACGGTGCCGATGAACAATCCGCCCTTCCGCCTGCGGAAGAAGCCGGCCACGCCCAGCACGCCGTAGGCCAGCAGGTAGTCCAGCAGCATGGACCAGGGACCCCAGGCGTAGGCGCCGTCAAAGATCAGCTGCAAAAGGCCCATGGCAAAGGTGGCGAGGAAGCCGTCCTTCCAGCCCCAGCGGATGCAGTAGATCAGAATGGGCACCATGCCGATGCACACGCTGCCTCCGTTGGGCAGCTCGAAGAACTTGACATAGCTCAGGGCGGTGGCCAGCGCCACCATGATGGCGCCCTCAGTGAGGGCCCGGGTCTTGGTTCGTTTCATATGGTTTCTCTCCTGACCGCACGGGCCGTTTGGATGCCCGCGCAAAATAAAAGTACCGCAAAGGCCTGCGGCGCATTGCGGTACGAAACTTCACTTCTGCTTCGACTTCCTACGCCGGCATTACCCGGATCAGGTTCAAGGCGGCCCGGGACGGCGTTTTCGTCCCGATCTCAGCCGGAGTTGCCTCCAGCACCCCTGTCTTGGCTATGCAGTTTTGCGGTCTGAAGCTATTATAGCATATGGGCGTGGGCTGTCAATTGGAAATTTGCGGGAGATGCTCACTGGAGATCGGCCAGCGTGAGGGTGACCTCCTGCGTCAGCAGCTGGACGCTGGTGTCCGAGTCGGAGATCTGGAGGGTGTAGGTCAGCGTGTCGCTGTCGGTCAGCTCAAGGCTACTGTAACTGTCACTGTCATAGAGCAGATCGGATGAGATGCGGCGGGCGCCGGCGCTGATGTCCTGGAAGAACCAGTAATCCACCGGCTCACCATTCAGGCGGGCCTTGCTGTTGGTGATGTTGACCGCGCGGTTCGTGTTGTTTTCCGCGTAGGTGCACACCTGGGTGGAGTTGTCGTAGCCGCTGCGCGCCAGCCAGACCACGACCTTGAAGTCGCCGTCGTCCAGCACGACGGTGCTGGCGGGCGAAAAGCTGTCCTCCACCGGTTCGGCACTGGTCTGGAAGGAGACGGAGCGCGAGGCGATGGACTCGTAGTCCTTATCGTAGAGGTCAAAGTCCAGCTTGATGTCGTTGATGTCACTGATCCGGGCCAGCTCCAGGCCGGAGGAGATGCTCACCGTGGTGGTAATGGTGCTGTGGCCGTCGACCTGATAGACGTCCGACCAGCAGTCCGTCTGCCAGCCGTTGATGAAGCAGCGCTGGGGCGTGAAGCTGATCTCCTTCCGATTGCCGTTCTTGATGGCCAGCACCAGCTGGGGGTCATTTGGGGTGCCGCTGATGCCGCCCAGCTGAATGATGATGGTGCCGTCGTTATAGAGCTCCTGATTTTCCACTGTGGCCCCGGTGGACAGACTGTAACCCAGATCGTCGCCCCGGAGGATCTGGAGCGCGGTCTTGCGGCTGCGGCGCACGCTGGCGTCCGCGCCGCAGCCGGTCAGCGTCAGGAAGAGAGCGGCGGCCAGCAGTGCGGCCGCAATGCGTTTCATCATGCGGTTTCACCTCGTAGTATGTTCTGCCCTCAGTTTATCATAGAACCGGCGGAGAGACAATGGAGGATGCATTAAATTCTCTCAAACCGCCCGGGTGGATTTTGAGGAGAAAGCGTGATAGAATAAATTGAGATTTTATCGACTGATTCTTTCTTATATTGTCATTCTGAGGCCGCAGGCCGAAGGATCTTATGTCACAGACTTCTACAAGGAGAATGCTTCTTGCAGAAGGCGGGTGTTTTAAGATCCTTCGCTCCGCTCAGGATGACAGTGAGGGGAGTACTCAGGGTGACAGAAGGGGAAGCGTTCAGGATGACGGCAGGACAGGGAGTCTGCGCGTTCTCTGCGTCACTCAATATACAGAAAATTTCTGAGACCAATATAAGACTACATTTGAACGAGGACGATCATTCATGCGATATGAAGCGGGAACTTATGATATTGCCGTCATCGGCGCCGGCCATGCCGGCATCGAGGCGGCGCTGGCCGGGGCGCGGCTGGGGCTGGAGACGCTGTGCTTCACCGTTAATCTGGATGCAGTGGGCAATATGCCCTGCAACCCGGCCATCGGCGGCACCGGCAAAGGACATCTGGTGCGGGAACTGGACGCACTGGGCGGCGAAATGGCCAAAGCGGCGGACAAAGCCTGCATCCAGTACCGCCTGCTGAACCGGGGCAAGGGTCCGGCCGTCCACTCCCTCCGGGCGCAGGCGGACCGGCGGCGCTATCAGGAGGTCATGAAGCAGACGCTGGAGCGGCAGGAGCACCTCTATGTCAAGCAGGTCGAGGTGGTGGAGATCCTCACGGAGCAGGGCGCGGTCAGCGGCGTGGTCACCGCCACCGGAGCGGTATACCGGGTGCGCGCCTGCGTGGTGGCCTCTGGCACCTATCTGGGCGGGCGCACCATTGTGGGCGATGTGCTCAGGGATTCCGGCCCGGACGGGATGCAGGCCGCCGGGGCGCTGACAGACAGCCTGTTGGGGCTTGGTCTGCGCCTGCGCCGCTTCAAGACCGGAACGCCCCCCAGAGTGAACCGCCGGAGCGTGGACTTCAGCAGGATGGAGATCCAGCCCGGCGACGAGGACCCGGTGCCCTTTTCCTTCTCCACAAAGGAGGTGCCGGAGAACCGGGCGGTGTGCTGGCTCACCTACACCACGCCCCGCACACATGAGATCATCCGGGCCAATCTGGCGAGAAGTCCGCTCTATGACGGCACCATCGCCTCCACCGGTCCCCGCTACTGCCCTTCTATCGAGACGAAGATCGTCCGCTTCCCGGACAAGGAGCGCCACCAGCTCTTTATTGAGCCCATGGGACTCAACACGGAGGAGCTCTACATTCAGGGCTTTTCCTCCTCCATGCCGGAGGACGTGCAGATCGAGATGCTCCACTCGGTGCCTGGGCTGGAGCACGCGGAGATGACCCGGTGCGCCTACGCCATTGAATACGACTGTGTGGACCCCACGGAGCTGAAGCCTACGCTGGAGACGAAAAAGGTGGCTGGACTCTACGGTGCGGGCCAGTTCAACGGCTCCTCCGGCTACGAGGAAGCGGCGGCCCAGGGCTTTGTGGCCGGTGTCAACGCTGCGCTGAAGCTCAAGGGTGAGGAGCCTATGATCCTGCGCCGCTCAGACGGCTATATCGGTGTGCTCATTGACGACCTTGTGACCAAGGGCACCGAGGAGCCTTACCGCATGATGACCAGCCGAACGGAATACCGCCTGCTCCACCGGCAGGACAACGCGGACCAGCGGCTCACCCCCATCGGCCGCCGCATCGGACTGGTGGATGAAGAGAACGCCCGGGCAGTAGGGGAGAAGTACGCCGCCGTGGAGCGGGAGATCGAGCGGCTGGAGCACACCGGCGTGCCCGCCTCGCCGGAGCTGAACGCCATGCTGGAGGGAAAAGGGGAGAGCGCCCCCAAGGGGGGCAGTGCCCGTCTTTCTGATCTGGTGCGCCGTCCCCGGATCAGCTATGCCGATCTGGAGCCTTTTGACCCCGGCCGCCCGGCGCTGGATCAGCTCGTCCGGGAGCAGGTGGAGATCAGCATGAAGTACGAGGGCTATATCGCCCGCCAGATGCGGCAGGTGGAGGAGTTCCAGCGGCTGGAGAGCCACACCCTGCCTGCGGATCTGGATTACACCGCGCTGGACGGCCTGCGTCTGGAGGCGCGGGAAAAGCTCAGTCAGATCCGCCCCATTAACCTCGGCCAGGCCAGCCGCATCTCCGGCGTCAGCCCCGCCGACATCGCCGCCCTGATGATCTGGCTGGAGAAACGGTGAGAATTTTTGGGGCGTGGGTTTGTTGCGCATTCCCGAAAGGCTTCCCCTGGGGAGAGTCAAGTTTGGTACATTGCAAACCTGCAAACCCCAATTTGACCCCGGCAAAGGAGCTTAACGCTGCGCCTTCTTCCCGCACTTCAGAATATAAAAGTAATATGCGCCGCGGTGTCGGTCAAGGGGATGTTGACCCGGTCGGGATAGCCGCCCTGAAGCTGACCGTAATCCGTGGTGAAGCAGGGCAGGGACGAGGCGCGGACCAGCTCGTCAAAGACGGCGGCGTCCGTCTGCACCAGAAATTTGGAGGCCGGCATCTTTTCCCGGCAGAGGGCGTCCCAGAAGCCCAGCTGGGTGCGCAGAAGAAAGTTGAAGCCGTTGATGTCCGCGAAGGTCAAAGTTTTCCGCCTGGCCAGCTCGTGCTCCGGCGGCACACAGACGAACAGATCTTTCCGCATGAAAGGCTGTGCCCCGGCGGCGGGAAATGGCAGGATGGCGATGTCGCAGGCGCCCTCCTCCCAGGCACAGCGCACCTCCTCGCTCCCGCAGATCTCTGAGGACACCATCCCGCCGGGCTGACGGGCGTTCAAGCGGGGCAGCAGCTCCCACAGCGGCGCGGGCGCGCAGGACTTGACCACCACCGTCCGCCGGCGCTGGTCGAAGGCGCGCACCTGCCGCACCGCCTGCTCCGCCTCATCCAGAAGGCGGCGGGCGTAGTCCACCGCCCCCGCCCGGTCTCGTTCAGCTCGATCCGGTTCTTTCCTCTGGTGAACAGCGCCGCGCCGAAGTCCTGCTCCAGCTTGCTGCATAGCCCGTGTGACCGACGGCGTGGAGATGTGGAACCGCTCCGCCACCCGGCTCTGTGTGCCCAGCTCGGCAAAGGCCGTCAGCTGGCGCAGTGCATCAAGCTCCATCATGCCGCATTCCTCCTTACGTTTCATTTTATGAAAAGCAGTGTGCGATATTGATAATATACGTCCCCCGCATTCCGGTGTAAAGTATGCTCAGAAGGCAGAGACCATATTTCATTATTTTGGAGGTATCAGCATGGAATATGTCACTTTGAACAACGGCATCAAGATGCCCAAGCTGGGCTACGGCGTGTATCAGACCCCGCCGGAGGACACGAAGCGCTACATGCTGGACGCCATCGACGTAGGCTATCGCAGCATCGATACGGCTCAGGCCTATTACAATGAAGAGGGCGTCGGCGCGGCACTGGCCAAGTCCGGCCTGCCCCGGGAGGAGTTTTTCCTGACCACCAAGGTCTGGATCACCAACGCGGGCTATGAGAAGGCCAAGGCCTCCATCGAGGAGTCCTTGCGCAGGCTGCGCACCGACTATCTGGACCTGCTGCTGATCCACCAGCCCTTCGGCGACTACTACGGCACCGGGCCATGGAGGAGCTCTACCACGCCGGGAAGCTGCGCGCCATCGGCGTGTCCAATTTCGGCCCCGACCGCTATCGGGATCTCCAGCACTTCGCCCAGGTGAAGCCCGCGGTGAACCAGGTCGAGACCCATGTGTTCCAGCAGCAGAAGGCGGCCAGGGAGTACCTGAAGAAGTACGGCTGCCAGATCGAGTCCTGGGGACCCTTCGCCGAGGGCCGGAAGGATATGTTCACCAATCCCGTTCTGACCGAGATCGGCAAGAAGTACGGCAAGACCGCTGCCCAGACTGCCTTGCGTTTTCTGCTCCATAGCGGTGTGGTGGTCATCCCCAAGACCACCCACAAGGAGCGGATGCAGCAGAATTTCGACCTGTTCGACTTCACGCTGTCGGCGGAGGATATGGCCGCCATCGAGGCCCTTGACGGCGGCGAGAGCCTGTTCTTCTCCCACTATGACCCCAGGACCGTCGAGTGGTTTATGTCCATCTTATAAAACTGCCATAGCAGAATATTTTTCAACGGCCCCGGACACATAAATTGTGTCCGGGGCTGTTGACGTTTCACCATTTATTTTCCCGCCGCATAAACTGCGCCAAACGACTATGAGGAGGCAGAGCCATGTGCGGCATTGCGGGATTTTGTGAGTTTCGGCGGGACAATCGGACGCCGGAGTGGGGCGCGGCGGCCTTTGCTATGGGGGAGACGCTCCGGCGGCGCGGGCCGGACGACGACGGGGTGTGGCAGTGCCGCGAGTGCGCCTTCGCCCACCGGCGGCTGGCGGTCATTGACCCGGAGCACGGCAGTCAGCCCATGGTGCGCACTCTGCCAGAGGGGGAGTGCGCCCTGTGCTACAACGGGGAGCTCTATAACACACCCCAGCTGCGCCGGGAGCTGGAAGGGCGGGGCGTGGCGCTGGAGACATGGTCGGACACGGAGGTGCTGCTGTGGCAGTGCATCCTGTTCGGGGCGGCGGCTGTGGAAAAGCTGGAGGGCATTTTCGCCTTCGCCTTCTGGGACGGGCGCAGCCGCACCCTGCTGCTGGCCCGGGACCGGGTGGGCGTCAAGCCGCTGTTTTATGCGTTTCAGGGCGCCACGCTGGTGTTTGGCAGCGAACCCAAGGCGCTGTTCGCCTATCCGGGCCTTGTGCCCAAGGTGGACACCGAGAGCTGGCAGGAGGTGCTGGCCCTGTCTCCCGCCCGGACGCCGGGCCACGGCGTATTTGCCGGGGTGCGGGAGCTGCGGGGCGGCCATCTCCTGCTGATGGATGAAAACGGCACGCTGGAGCGGTGCTGGTGGACGCTGGAGAGCCGGGTACATACGGAAAATTATGAGGACACCGTCGTCCACCTGCGCACACTGCTGGAGGGGGCCATCCGCCGCCAGCTGGTCAGCGACGTGCCGCTGGCCACCCTGCTCTCCGGCGGGCTGGACTCCTCGGTCATCACCGCCGTGGCCGCCCGGGCCTACGCGGCGACGGGGGAGCCGCCGCTGGAGACCTACTCCTTTGACTACACGGACAACGAGAAATATTTCAAGCCTTCCTCCTTCCAGCCCGACGCGGACTGGCCGTGGGTGGAGCGGATGCGGGAGGCTTTCGGCACCCGCCATACGGTGCTGACCTGCCCCATTCCGGCGCTGACCCGGGAGCTGATCCCCGCCATGAATGCCCGGGACCTGCCCGGCATGGCGGACGTGGATTCCTCCCTGCTCTGGTTTTGCCGCCAGATCCGGCGGCGCAACACTGTGGTCATCTCCGGCGAGTGCGCCGACGAAATCTTCGGCGGCTACCCCTGGTTCCACCGCGCCGATATGCTGCGCGCGGAGACCTTCCCGTGGAGCATGGACTTTTCCGCCCGCACGGAGGTGCTGCGCGGCGAGGTCTTTCAGGCGCTGGAACTGGAGGATTACGCCAAGTTCCGCTGCTGCGCCTCACGGGCGGAGACACCAAAGCTGGACGGAGAGAAGCGGGAAGATGCCTGCCGCCGCGAGATCGGCTGGCTCAATCTGCAGTGGTTCATGCAGAATCTGCTGGAGCGCAAGGACCGTATGAGTATGTGGTCCGGGCTGGAGGTGCGGGTGCCCTTTGCGGATCACCGGCTGCTGGAGTACGTCTGGAACATCCCGTGGAGCATGAAGAACCGGGGCGGGGCGCGTAAGCAGGTGCTCCGGGACGCGGCGGCGGGGCTGCTGCCGGAGGACGTGCGAAACCGTCCCAAGTCCCCCTATCCCAAGACCCATAACCCGCTCTACAAACAGCTGGCCCGGACGGAGCTGAGGCGCATTCTGGACGACAAAAGCGCCCCCATCCACGCGCTGGTGGACGAGAGGGCGCTTCGGGAGGGACTGCTGGTGAGCGCCGGGGACTACGGCCGCCCCTGGTTCGGCCAGCTCATGGCCGGGCCGCAGATGATCGCCTGGCTCATTCAGCTCAACGCGTGGATGGAGCGCTTCGGCTTCTGTTATCCCGGCGCGTGATTTTGTGCAAAATAGGATTGACGAACGGCCCCGGGCCGTATATGATAGCGTCTGATATAAAACCGCTTTCCGTGCACAAAGGAAAAGGAGACGCACCGTGGAACACAAAAAGCCAAAGCTCGACCGCAAAAAACTGCTGGAGGACGCCCGCTTCTTCGGCCTTCTGAACCTGGGCCTCATTCTGACGGCGCTGGGCATCGTGCTGTTCAAGAGCCCAAACCAGTTCGCCTTCGGCGGCACCTCCGGCCTGTCGGTCATTCTCGCCACCCTGTTTCCCCGTTGGAACGTGGGCGCGTTCATGTGGGTCATCAACATCGCACTGGTGGTGCTGGGCTTCTGCCTGCTGGGGCGCAAAAGCATGGGCTGGACGGTGTACTCCTCCTTCGCCCTGTCATTTTACGTCAGCCTGTGCGAGTGGATCTGGCCGCTGAGCGCCCCGCTGACCGACGACACGTTTCTGGAGTTCTGCTTCGCGGTGCTCCTGCCCGCGCTGGGCGGGGCCATCGTCTTTAACGTGGGCGCCTCCACCGGCGGCACCGACATACTGGCCATGATCCTTCAGAAGTACACCAGCATGGAGATCGGCCGGGCGCTGATGGTCAGCGACCTGGGCATCGTGGCCGTGGCCGCCCTGCTCTACGGCCCCCGCACCGGAATGTACTGCATTCTGGGCATGGTGCTCAAATGCACCGTGGTGGACGGGGCCATCGAAAGCCTGAACCTGCGCAAGGTGTGCACCATCATCACGAAATACCCGGACGAGGTGGAGAAGTATATCATCGAGGAGCTCCACCGCTCCGCCACCGAACAGCCCGCGCTGGGCGCCTATACCCGAGAGAAGGAGCGGGTGCTCATGACCGTGCTCACCCGGGCCGAGGCCACCCGCCTGCGCATCTTCCTGCGCAAGCTGGACCCCAAGGCCTTCCTCACCATCGTCAACAGCAGTGAGATCATCGGCAAGGGGTTCCGGTCAATATAAAAAAGCCCGAGGGCTGAACCAGTGGTTCAGCCCTCGCTTTCTTCTTTCATTTCCGCCGCCCGGAGCAGCTCCTCAGGCTCAATGCCGAAGAGCCTGGCCAGCGCGATCAGGTTGGTGGTGCTGGGGTCGGAGCGACCCCTTTCCCTGAGAAAAGGATACGTTTTTGGTTATCAGTCGATTTTACCCAC
>CALEQS010000145.1 GCA_937907975.1 uncultured Clostridia bacterium
ACTTCTGCGCCCTTGCGGTAGAGTTCATTCACCACCGCGCCGATGGAGTTCTCGTTGCCGGGGATGGCGGAGGCGGAGAGAATGACCCGGTCACCGGGCTGGATGTCGATCTGGCGGTGGGTGGAGAAGGCAATGCGGGTCAGGGCGGACATACTCTCGCCCTGAGAGCCGGTGGTGATGATGCACACCTGCTTCTTGGGCAGGCTCTTGATCTGCTCCAGCGGCACCACGGTGCCCTCAGGCACGTTCATATAGCCCAGCTGGGTGGATACCTTCAGGGCGTTCTCCATGCTGCGGCCGCTGACGGCCACCTTGCGGCCATAGCGGGCGGCCACATTGATGACCTGCTGGATGCGGTCCACATTGGAGGCGAAGGTGGTGACGATGATGCGTTCGTCGCAGCCCTTGAACAGGGCGTCGAAGCTGTCGCCTACGGCCCGCTCGCTCTTGGTATAGCCCGGGCGCTCCACGTTGGTGGAGTCGCACAGCAGGGCCAGCACACCCTTGTTGCCAAGCGCGCCCAGACGGGCCAGGTCGATCATGCCACCGGAAATGGGGGTGGGGTCGATCTTGAAGTCGCCGGTGTGGACCACGGTGCCCACCGGGCAGGTGATGGCAAAGGCCACCGCGTCGGCGATGGAGTGGTTCATGTGGATGAACTCCACGGTGAACTTTCCGGCCCGGATCACGTCGCCCGCCTCGCAGGTCCTGATGGTGGTCTTGTCCAGCAGCTTGTGCTCCTCCAGCTTGAGCTCCACCAGACCGGCGGTCATACGGGTGGCGTAGACCGGGGCGTGGATGTCGCGCATGACGTAGGGCATGGCGCCGATGTGGTCCTCGTGGCCGTGGGTCAGGAAGATGCCGCGGATGCGATCCTTGTTCTTGATGAGGTAGGTGATGTCCGGAATGACCACGTCAATGCCGTACATATCGTCGTCCGGAAAGCCCATGCCCACATCCACAACGATGATATCCTCGCCGTACTCGTAGACCGTCATGTTCTTGCCGATCTCGTTCAGGCCGCCGAGGGAAATGATCTTCAATTTTTCAGCCATAATATACTCCTTTGCAGTCTCATTCGGGGATGTAACTGCGCACGGCAATGGCCGGAAGGGGCGGAACGGGTGCGCGCGGGGCGCACACAAACAGAGCCCTTCCCCGCGCAAAACGCTGACGGCATACCGGCCCTGCTTCGCCGGATGCGCTGTCGGCTGTTTTCTGCGGGAAAACGCCTGCTGTTGATTCCTTTTTCATTCGGCGGACGGTTCGTGCTGCCGTCTGCATGACTGATGATGCCCCTGTCCGCACGGACGCTGTGAGATGCGCCCGCCTGCCATGGCAGGTGTAAAACCGGTTAAGCCGGGGTGCGCCTCCCCTGTGGAGACGGCCCGCTTACATTGCACGATACTAAAAGTATACCACAGCGCGGCGCATTCGTACAGACTGAATTTCCCCCATCTTCCGCCCGCTTTCCCGACAAAAGGCGGGAAAAGTGTACAAAATGAGCTTTGATCTCCCAGAAAGGCAGGCAAAAAACCGCCGCCGCATCTTACTGATGCGGCGGCATGGCCTTTTGAAAAAGGAAAATTTACATTGTTTGTGTGTAAGCGTCTCACAGAGTTCCGTCATCCGCAGATGACGGAATAAAGTGAAATCAAGTTTTTTCTGGGGGTGTGTACCTCGGAAAAAACTCTTCTCAGCCCGGCAAGCGTGCGAGCAAAGCGAGTGCGCACCGCGGGCTGTGTCTTTTTTCAGAAATGCGTGCATTTCTGAGAGAGCTTGCCGGGCAAGTCAATCCTTCTGTTCGGGGTGCTGGGTGCGGGAGATCACTTCACCCAGACAGCCGTGGCCGTAGTTCAGCATACGGTTGACCCGGCTGACGGTGGCGCTGCTGGCCTTGGTGGTGTCCATGATCTCGGTATAGACCCGACCCTCCAGCAGAAGGGAGGCCACATCAAAGCGCTGTTCCATGGCGCTCAGCTCAGTTGCGGCACAGAGATCTTCAAAAAAGTTGACGCATTCTTCCACCGTGTGGAGGTTCAAAATCGTTTCATACATGGCGATGGATCGCTCATGCTTCGCGGGACGGGGCATAGGATCACTCCCTCTTCATAGTGGTTCTATTTTAGCACTACAAAGTAAGAAAGTAAACCACAATTTAAAAATTTGCAGGATTTCCGTCTTTCCTATTGACTTTTGTATTATTTGTATTATATTGAATAATACAAAGCGAGAGGAGGAGGGCCAATGGTCATTGAGATCAGGGACGGCTCGGAGGTGCCCATTTACCTCCAGCTGCGCAATCAGATCGTCTCCGGCATTTCCGCCGGAGCGCTGGAACCCGGCGAACAGCTGCCCACGGTGCGGGCGCTGGCGGCGGAGCTGGGCGTCAACGCCATGACGGTGAGCAAGACGTATCAGCTCCTGAAACAGGAAGGCTTTATCACTTCCGACCGGCGCAGCGGCGCCCGGGTGCGGGAGCAGGGGCCGCAGGACGGCACTCTGACTCCGGAGAGCCGGGAGCAGCTGCGGGTGCTGGCGGCGGAGGCAAAGGCCCGGGGCATGAGCAGGAAGGATTTTCTTGCCATGTGCGGGGCTTATTTCGGGGAGGAGTGAGCGAATATGGATATGACGACGACTTTGACCCTGCTGGCGTGCGGTGTGCCAATCCTGCTGATCGTCTACGGTGTCATGCGCTATTACAGCCGGCCGCGGGACGGCCTGCTCTTTGGTGCCCGGGCAGAGCCGGGCTGGGCGGAGGAGCCGGAGGTGAAGGCCATCCGCAGGAGCTTCATCCGGCAGATGAACTGGTGCACGCTGATCCTGCTGGTGATCCAGCTGGGACTGCTCCTGGTCCCCTATTTCTCCATTGCCCTGACGGCCTGGGTGGTCTGGATGATCGCGGCCATCGTGGTGCTGGAGATCCCCTATGCCCGCGCTAACCGCACCCTGCGGCACTGGAAGGCGGAGCGGGGCTATGCCAGAAGCGGCGAACAGCGCCGCCTGGTGGAGCTGAAGGGGCTTGGCCGGCTGCGCTGTGTCCGCTGGTTGGATTTCCTGTGGCCCGGCATCGTGTGCGCCGCCGCCTGCGCGGCCCCGGTCTGGCTGGTGAAGGAGAGCCCGGAGAAATGGCTCCTCGTCGGGACGCTGGCTACCTTCCTGCTCGTGGAGGTGATCTTCGGCATCTGCGCCGTCTGGATGGATCGGACGCGCAATACCATCATCAGCACCGACAGCCGGGTCAACCTGAACTACAACCGGGCCAAGCGGATGTTGTGGCGGAAGATGTGGCTGTGGTGTGCGTGGCTCACCGCCGCCCTCGTCGCGGCCTGCGCCGCCGGGAGCGACGGCGGCTTCAACATGGCTATGACTGCGGTGGGCGTCGGCAGCGCAGTCTATGGCGCGGCCGTTCTCGCGCTGTGCATCTGGCTCATCCGGGCCCAGCGGGTGCTGAACAGATTCTACCAGCCCCAGATGGATCTGCCCATCGGCAGCATTGAGGACGACGACTGCTGGCTGGGCGGACTCATCTACTACAACCCGGACGACCGCCGGGTGAATGTGGAAAAGCGGGTGGGCGTCGGCTTCACCATCAACATGGCCACCCCGGTAGGCAAGGTGTTTTCCGCTGTCATCACGCTTCTGATCGTGGGCACCGTGGTGTTCTGCGGCGTGTTCACCATCCCCGTGGAGTTCTGCCCGCTGACGCTCAGTGTGGAGCGGGGAGCGCTGACCGCCGTGCAGGTGCGGGAGGATTACAGCATTCCGCTGGACTCCATCGAGGGCCTGGAGCTGGTGCAGAGCCTGCCCTCTCTGGCGCGGGTCAATGGCACCGGGATGCCGAAGCTCTCCAAGGGCACCTACCGCGACCGGGATACCGGTGAGCGGTGTGAGCTGTTTTTGAACCCGGAAAATGGCGAATTCCTGAAATTCGCCTCGGGAGACACGACCTACTATATGAGCGCCGCCGACGATGAACAGACGGTGGAGATCTATCATGAACTCGTGCACTGAAGTGAGGTAAAAAAGAACCGCCCGGCATCCAACGGATGCCGGGCGGTTTCCTATATGCGGCGCAGACCGAGTTCAACTCAATTTTTCCGGCTTGAAGATCAGTCGGTTCAGCCAATCCATTACGGCCTGATACCACCCCAGCGCCACGGACAGAGCCAGCGGATGGCGGAAGGAGAAAAAGCTCTTGCCCAGCAGCTTCCAGAAGAACACCGCCAGCAGATAGTAAAATGCCGGGGAAGGGAGCAGGATGGAGGCGTTAAAGGTGCCCGCATTGAACTGCGCAAGCCCCAGCCTCAGCATGGTGACCGCCATCAGAATGTAGAGCCCCTGAAAGACCAGATAGGGGATCAGACATTTTTTGACGGCATTCTCCCGGGCCTTGTCCAGATTTTTTGTGAAATAACCGGTCACAAAAGCAAAGATCGGCATATGGAAAAGATAGATGTATTTCATCAGGATCTCTTCCACATTTCCGTCGGCAATGAACACATCCAGCGTATGCCCCAGCGGCACGAGAAAGAGCATCAGTGCCTTGATGTTGGCGAACAGGTGATCCCGCGGCTGACCGGGTGAGAGTGTGTGGTTTATGGGCGGAAGTTCCTTTCCTCAGATAAGATTCAGACGAATGATTTCTGATTATATCACAAAGTAAACAACAGTACAAAATATTGTATCTGCGTTGTCCGGACACCGGAACGTTCCGTGTTCAAAGGGCTGCCGCTGACCGTGCTGAGGCTGAGCGTATAGTGGCAGAAAAAACAGCACCGCATATATTTGAGCTGTCGCCAAAAGAAAAAGAGCTGGTCATTCGATTAGATGAGCAGGGGTAAAACGGATCGGAACTTAGTTCCAAAAATAGAACTGTTTTGGAGGCAACTTTTAGATGAAGCAGATAGTCTAATCGAAGTCTGCATCAATAACTGAGTAATCCGTACCCGATTGAGCCGCCTGTCC